>DASQSR010000301.1:0-23093 GCA_035642295.1 Allostellaceae bacterium
GCCAGCCCCGGCGCCGACAGCAGCGGGTGCTGGCGCTGTGCCGGCAGGAGGCGGCCCGCTGCGTCGGCGATCCCCATGCGCTGGAGCCAGGCGTCGAATTCCGGCGCGCGGCGGAGGCCGAAGAGCGCGCGGAGATAAAGCTGATCGTGGAACGAGGTCGACTGGTAGCTCAGCATGACGTCGTCGGCGCCCGGCACGCCCATGAGGTAGGTGACGCCGGCGGCGGCGAGCAGCGTCATCAAGGCGTCCATGTCGTCCTGATCCGCCTCGGCGTGGTTGGTGTAGCAGACGTCGCAGCCGAGCGGCACGCCCATCAGCTTGCCGCAGAAATGATCCTCGAGCCCGGCGCGGGTGATCTCCTTGCCGTCATAGAGATATTCGGGGCCGATGAAGCCCACCACCGTGTTCACCAGCAGCGGCGCAAAGGCGCGGCAGACGGCATAGGCGCGCGCCTCCAGGGTCTGCTGATCGACGCCGTGATGGGCGCCGGCGGAGAGCGCCGAGCCCTGGCCGGTCTCGAAATACATGGCGTTGTCGCCGAGCGTGCCGCGGCGCAGCGCGGCGACAGCGTCGCGGCCTTCGCGCAGCAGCGCCAGGTTGACGCCGAACGCCGCATTGGCCGCCTCGCTCCCGGCGACCGACTGAAAGGCGAGATCGACCGGCGCGCCCTCCTCGATGAGCGCGATCGTCGTCGTGAGATGCGCCAGGACGCAGGCCTGGGTCGGAATGTCGAAGCGGCGGATGATGTCGTCGAGGCGGTGCAGCAGGCCGGCGAGGCGCGCGCGATTGTCGGAGGCGGGATTGACGCCGATCACCGCGTCGCCGCAGCCATAGAGGAGGCCGTCGACGATGGCGGCGGTGATGCCGTCGAGATCGTCGGTCGGGTGGTTGGGCTGGAGGCGCACGGCGAGGGTGCCGGGAAGCCCGATGGTGTTGCGGAAGCGCGTCACCACCCGGCATTTGCGCGCCACCAGGATCAGGTCCTGGTTGCGCATGATCTTGGAGACGGCGGCCGCGATCTCCGGCGTCACGCCCGGCGCGAGCCGCGCCAGCGCCGCGGTCGAAGCATTGTCGGAGAGCAGCCAGTTGCGGAACTCGCCGACGGTCAGACCGGCGACGGGGGCGAAGGCGTCGCGGTCATGCGTGTCGAGAATGAGGCGGGTGACCTCGTCCTCCTCATAGGGGATTAGCGGCTCGGCGAGCAGCGTCTTCAACGGCAGGTCGGCAAGGCACAGCTTCGCCGCGACGTTCTCCTCGGCGGAGCCGGCCGCGATGCCGGCCAGCCGGTCGCCCGAGCGGATCGGCGTCGCCTTCGCCAGCAGCGTCTTGAGATCGTCGAACGCCCAGGAGCCTGACCCGAGCGTGACGCGCCAGACCATCGCCCCATCCTCCCGCGGAGGTTGTCCCGGGACCCGAGCCTAGCGGAAAATACGCCCGCCGCCCTCACCCGCCGCAGATGCGGCTCACCGCGGCGGCGTCGAATTGCCGCGGGTCGATCTTGAGATAGGCGACGCCCTCATCGGCGGCGACCACCGCCTCGACGACGCCGGGCGCGGCGCTGAGCTTTGCGGCGAGCGCCGGCGCATCGGCGCGCGCGATGTCGCCGCAGCGCGCGAGATAGCTGCGGTAGCGCTGCGGGCGCCGCATGGTGGCAGCGAGCGCCAGCCAGAGCAGCGCCAGAGCGAGGGCGAAGGCGAGGACGCCGGTGACGCCGCCTGAGCCCAAGGCCCAGCCGCCGCCGGCGCCGCCGACGAAAATGCCGAGGAACTGCGCGCTGGAATAGATGCCGGTCGCGGTCCCCTTGGCGCCGGCCGGCGCCGCCTTGGTGATCAGCGAGGGCAGCATCGCCTCCATGACGTTGAAGGCGGTGAAGAAGCCGATGAGCGCCGCCACCACCACGGCAGCGAGGCCGCCGCCGAGGAGCAGCGCCGCGAGGCTCGCCGCGAGCAGCAGGATGGCGGCGATGAACACCTCCTTCATCCGCCCGCGCTTCTCGGCGACGATGATCGCCGGCACCATGAGCACGACGGACGCGGCGAGCACCGGCAGGTAGAGGCGCCAGGTGCCGCCGCCGCCGAGCTGCAGCGTGCCGGCGAGGAGGCGCGGCACCGCAAGGAAGCTCGCCGTCAGCACGGCGTGGAGGGCGAAGATGCCGAAATCGAGCCGCAGCAGCTCGCCCTGCCGCAGCACGCGGCCGAAGAGAGCGGGCACCGGCTCGGCGTCGCGATGGCGCTGGAGCGCCGGCGGCGCCGGCACCGCCAGCTGCACGATGGCGATGGCGACCGCCGCCAGCACCGCGGTCAACCAGAAGATGCCGGGGACGCCGATGGCGCCGGCGAGCACGGGGCCGACGACGATGGCGATGACGAAGCCGAGGCCGATGGTCATGCCGACCATCGCCATCGCCCGCGTCCTCACCTCCTCGCGCGTCAGATCGGCGACGAGGGCGAGAGTCGCCGAGCCCACCGCGCCGGCGCCCTGGAGAATGCGGCCGAGGAGAATGCCGTCGAGCGAGGTGGCGAGCGCGGCGACGGCGCTCCCCGCGGCGAAGAGCAGCAGGCCCAGGGTGATGACGGTCTTGCGCCCGATGCGGTCGGAGAGGAGGCCGAAGGGGATCTGCAGCAGGCCCTGGGTCAGGCCATAGCCGCCGAGGGCGAGCCCGATCATCGCCGGCGTCGCGTCCGGCAGCCGCCGCGCATAGGCGGCGAAGACCGGATAGATCATGAAGAGGCCGAGCAGCCGCAGGGCGAAGACAGCGGCGAGCGAGCCGGTGGCGCGAAATTCGCGCGGCGTCATCGCTTCACGACGCGGCTCTGAGGCACCGGCTTGCTCCCTTGGGTCGGCCAAGCGGAGGCTCCGCGCCGCCGCGCGATGGAGCAAGTTAAATGTCCGTAAGGTTCGGGCCCTGGGCGCGGCCGGCCGCGGGCGCTATATAGCGAGGATGGCCTATGTCTTTCCGATCCTGGTCCTTCTGGCGATGCTGGGCGCGCTGGGAGCGCTTGCGCTCGGCGTCATCAACATGGCGCGCGGCAACAATCCCCGCCGCTCCAACCGGCTGATGCAGTCGCGCGTCATGCTGCAGGCGCTGGCGCTGCTGCTGTTCGCGATGTTCATGCTGCTGTTCCGGCATCATTAGCGATGGTCCGGCTGACGCGCATCTACACCAGAGGCGGCGATGCCGGCGAGACCTCGCTCGGCGACGGCAGCCGCGTCGGCAAGGCGGATCTGCGCGTTCGCTGCTTTGGCACGGTGGACGAGGCGAATGCGGTGGTCGGGCTGGCGCGGCTCCACGCCGAAGGCGAGGTCGATGCGGCGCTGGCGCGCATCCAGAACGATCTCTTCGATCTCGGCGCCGATCTCTCGACGCCCGAAGAGGGCAAGCGCGGCCAAAGCGCGCTGCGCATCGCCCAGAGCCAGGTCGAGCGGCTCGAGCGCGAGATCGATGCGTGGAATGCGGCGCTGAAGCCGCTGGACAGCTTCGTCCTTCCCGGCGGGACGCCCTGCGCCGCCCATCTCCATCTGGCGCGCACGGTGGTGCGGCGCGCCGAGCGGCTCGCCGCCGAGCTCGCGGCGCGCGAGCGGATCAATCCCGAAGCGCTCAAATACCTCAACCGCCTGTCCGACCATCTCTTCGTGCTGAGCCGCCACGTCAACGACAAAGGCGCGCGCGACGTGCTGTGGCAGCCGGGAGCCAACCGTTCACCGGAATGACAGATTGATGACAGAAACACTTGCCTTCGCCTTGTGCGCGTGCACAATTCCCCGCCGCGCCGCAGCATGCGGCATTAACCAAGGCCCCACGGACCCATGAAGCTCCTCGTCGCGGTCAAGCGCGTCATCGACTTCAACGTCAAAGTCCGCGTCAAGCCGGACAAGACCGGCGTCGAGACCGCCAACGTCAAGATGTCGATGAACCCGTTCGACGAGATCGGCATCGAGGAGGCGGTGCGCCTCAAGGAGAGCGGCGCCGCGAGCGAGGTGATCGCGGTGTCGATGGGGCCGCAGCCCTGCCAGGAGACGATCCGCACCGCGCTCGCCATGGGCGCCGATCGCGGCATCCATGTGCTGAGCGACGCCGAGCTGCAGCCGCTGGCGGTGGCGAAGCTGCTGAAGGCGATCGCCGAGAAGGAAAAGCCGCAGCTCGTCATCCTCGGCAAGCAGGCGATCGACGACGACAGCAACCAGACGGGCCAGATGCTGGCGGCGCTGCTGGGCTGGCCGCAGGGCACCTTCGCCTCGAAGCTGAAGCTCGAGGGCGACAAGGCGCTGGTGACGCGCGAGATCGACGGCGGGCTCGAGACCGTCGAGCTGAAGCTGCCGGCGGTGATGACCACGGATCTTCGCCTCAACGAGCCGCGCTATGCCTCGCTCCCCAACATCATGAAGGCGAAGAAGAAGCCGATCGAGCAGCTGACGCCCGACGCGCTCGGCGTCGATGCCGCACCGCGCCTCACGACGCTCAAGGTCGAAGAGCCGCAGAAGCGCCAGGGCGGCAAGAAGGTCGCCTCGGTGCAGGAGCTCGTCGACAAGCTCAAGACCGAAGCACGGGTGATCTGATGGCGCTCCTCGTCGTCGCCGAGCACGACAACCAATCGCTCAAATCCTCGACGCTTTCGGCGGTGGCCGCGGCCACGGCGATCGGCGGCGAGATCCATGTGCTGGTCGCCGGCCGCAACGCCCGGCCCGCCGCCGATGCCGCCGCCAAGGCCGCCGGCGTTGCCAAGGTGCTGCTCGCCGAGAACCCGGCCTATGAGCATCTCCTCGCCGAGGATCTCGCGGCGCTGGTGGTAAAGCTCGCGCCGCAGTACAGCCATGTGCTGGCGCCGGCCTCGACCTTCGGCAAGAACTTCCTGCCGCGGGTCGCGGCCCTCCTCGACGTGGCGCAGATCTCCGACATCTCGGGCGTGGTGTCGCCCGACACCTTCGTGCGGCCGATCTATGCCGGCAATGCGCTCGCCACCGTCCAGTCCACGGACAAGATCAAGGTGATCAGCGTGCGCGGCACCGCCTTCCCGCCGGTCGACGCCAAGAGCGGCAACGCGGCGGTGGAGACGATCGAAGGCCCCGCCTCCGCCGGGCTGTCGCGCTTCGTCGGCGCCGAGCTGTCGAAGTCCGAGCGGCCGGAGCTCACCTCCGCCCGCATCATCGTCTCGGGCGGGCGCGGCATGCAGTCGGGCGAGAATTTCAAGCTGCTGGAGAGCCTTGCCGACAAGCTCGGCGCCGCCGTCGGCGCGTCGCGCGCCGCGGTCGATGCCGGCTTCGTCCCCAACGACTACCAGGTCGGCCAGACCGGCAAGATCGTCGCGCCCGAGCTCTACATCGCGGTCGGCATCTCCGGCGCCATCCAGCACCTCGCCGGAATGAAGGATTCGAAAGTGATCGTCGCCATCAACAAGGACGAAGAGGCGCCGATCTTCCAGATCGCCGATTACGGCATCGTCGGCGATCTCTTCAAGATCGTGCCCGAGCTCGACGCCGAGCTGGCCAAGCGTCGGGACTCCTAACCTGGTGGAGCGGGCGATGACGGCAAGCGACAGCATCCGAACCATCGGCATCATCGGCGCCGGCCAAATGGGCAGCGGCATCGCCCATGTCTGCGCCCTCGCCGGCTACGACGTGCGGATCGGCGATATCGAGCCGAAGGCGCTCGAGCATGCCATCCTGACCATCGAGCGCAATCTCGCCCGTCAGGTGGCGCGCGGCCGCATCGGCGAGGCCGAGCAGCAGGCGGCGATGAAGCGCCTCAAGACCGGCACGCAATTCGAGCTGTTTGCCGATTGTGACGTCGTGATCGAGGCCGCGACCGAGAAAGAGGAGATCAAGCGCGACATCTTCAAGCGGCTGGTGCCGAAGCTGAAGCCCGGCGCGATCGTCGCCTCCAACACCTCGTCGATCTCGATCACGCGGCTGGCCGCTTCCACCGACCGGCCGGGGCGCTTCATCGGCATGCATTTCATGAACCCGGTGCCGGTGATGACGCTGGTCGAGCTGATCCGCGGCATCGCCACCGAGGAAGCGACCTTCCAGGCGATCCGCGAGCTCGCGGTGAAGCTGGGCAAGACGCCGGTCGCGGCCGAGGACTTCCCGGCGTTCATCGTCAACCGCATCCTGCTGCCGATGATCAACGAAGCGGTCTATACGCTCTACGAGGGCGTCGGCACCGTCGAAGCGATCGACACGGCGATGCGGCTCGGCGCCAATCACCCGATGGGGCCGCTGGAGCTGGCGGATTTCATCGGCCTCGACACCTGCCTCTCGGTGATGCAGGTGCTCTACGAGGGGCTCGCGGATTCGAAATACCGGCCTTGCCCGCTGCTGGTGAAATATGTCGAAGCCGGCTGGCTCGGCCGCAAATCGGCGCGCGGCTTTTACGACTATCGCGGCGAGAAGCCCGTTCCCACCCGTTGAGGATCGACGCATATCTGCCACATTCTATAGCTCTGGCTTTGTCGCTGCTTCCGTGGCAGGATGCGCCGCGCTGACGGGGTCGTGACGCCATGAGGTTGCTGGTTGTCGCTCGCGCTAGATAGCTGCCCGGCGCTCGTGCTCAACGCCGATTTCCGGCCGTTGAGCTATTTTCCCTTGTCCTTGTGGTCATGGCAGGAGACGGTCAAGGCGGTGTTCCTCGATCGAGTGAACATCATCTCCCATTACGACCGCGTCGTGCGCAGCCCCTCCTTCGAAATGAAGCTGCCCAGCGTCATCTCGCTGAAAGAATACATTCCGACGGCGCGGCGCCCGGCCTTCACCCGCTTCAACGTCTTCCTGCGCGACCGCTTCACCTGCCAGTATTGCGGCGAGGACTTCCCGTCGCACGACCTCACCTTCGATCACGTGGTGCCGCGCTCGCGCGGCGGCCGCACGGTGTGGGAGAACGTCGTCACCGCCTGCTCGAGCTGCAACCTGCTCAAGGGGAACCGGCTGCCGCAGGAAAGCAGCATGTATCCCCGCCACCTCCCTTGTCAGCCGACCACCAGCCTGCTGCAGGAGAACGGCCGGGCGTTTCCGCCGAACTTCCTGCATCAGAGCTGGCGCGACTTCCTCTACTGGGATACCGAGCTCGAGCCGAGCTGATCGGCGCTCGGCCTATTCCTGGTGGCGCTCGCCGACTTCCCAGGGAAGAGCACCCATCGGCTCGTCGCTGTCCTGGGTGCTCGAGATCCCCGGATAGAGCGAGCTCACCCCTGGATGCGCCGCGGCGATGTCGGCGGAAATACCGCGTTCCGGCGTGTAATCGACCTCGCGCGCCCCGCCCGAGCAACCCGCCAGTATGGCAATCGCGGCGGCGGCGCCAAACCATCGCACCATGTCACTCTCCTCAAGGGGTCAACGCGACCGGAACGCGCATGTTCCCGGCACCGCCCCGCCCTTGACGATCAGGTGGGGTCGCCTGTAGCGTCCGTCCATGGGCAAAAGCGGGCTCGATTATCGGCATTTGGGGCGAATTAGCACCCCGATCCTCCCCGGGGAGGATCGGGCTTGCGTCCTTTGCCCCACGACCGAGATCGAGGAATTCCGCCATGTTGCCTGTCGCGAGCGCTTTCCGGCCTGAGAGCCAGCCGACCGCCTGCTTTTCCGTCCATGCTTCGGCCGAGCCCGGCGTCATGCCGCGCGTGGTCGAGCTTTTCGCCAAGCGCGGCCTGGTGCCGTCGAGCTGGATCAGCCGGGTGAGCGGCGGCGAGCTCACCATCGACCTGCAGCTCGCCGGCCTCGACGCGGAAGCCGCGCACTACATCGCCCGCTGCCTGCGGCAGATCATCGCCGTCGATGTGGTGTTGCTATCGGAGAAGCAATGAGCCTGCTGCGTCACGTTCATCGCTGCAACACCTGGCGGCCCGAGCGCTTCGTTCCGCTCTGGCGCGGCGAGGCGCGCGTCGGCCTTGTCCGCCGCGACAACGCCGAGGCGCTGAAGCGCTTTGCCGAGGTGTTCGCGGTCGAGCCCGACGGCGTCTGGCTGATCGCGCCCGGCGATTTCGACGCGCTGAGCGCCGCGGTCGACGGCGTGGTCGAGCGGCTGGTCGCCGAGGGGCGCGTCGCCAAATGGCGCAACGAGTTCTTCGCCGCCGCGCCGCGCTGGGGCGCGCCGGCGCTGTTCAAGCTCGACCGCGGCGCCGTGTCCTTCTTCGGCGTGCGCGCCTATGGCGTCCATCTCAACGGCTGGCACCGCGAGGGCAAGGCGCTCGATCTCTGGGTCGGCCGCCGCGCGCCGGACAAGAAGGTGGCGCCCGACAAGCTCGACAATCTGGTGGCGGGCGGCATCGGCCACGAGCACGGCCTCAAGGCGACGCTGGTCAAGGAAGCGGCCGAGGAAGCCTCGCTGCCGGCGGAGATCGTCGCCAAGGCGGTGCCCGTCGGCGCGATCTCCTACCGCATGGAGACCGAGCAGGGCCTGCGCGACGACGTGCTGTTCCTCTACGATCTCGACGTGCCCGCCGATTTCAAGCCGGTCAACACCGATGGCGAGATCGTCGGCTTCCGCCGGCTACCGGCCGCCGAGGTGGTCGAGCGCGTGCGCACCACCGACGACTTCAAGTTCAACGTCAATCTCGTGATCATCGATTTCGCCTTGCGCCACGGTCTCGTCACGCCCGACGAGCCGGATTATCTCGACCTCGTCACCGGCCTCCGGCGACCGCTCGCGTAGCGGCAACGCGCCGCTTCAATCGCCGCGCGGATTCCCGGGCCGTCCCTTGTCGGCGGCGGCGAGCCAAGCTTCAGGACTCTTCAGCATCGCCCCAAGGACGGCCCGCCGCCACGGGCCTAACCTCATCCTTCGGAGTGAGCCGTGCGCGCCGCGGGTGTCTTGCGCGAGCGTCCGCCGCCGCGCCCAGCGAGAAAGGGACACCATGACCGAGCCGCCCGCCTCGAAGCTCTTCACCAACGCGACCGGCGCACCCGTCGTCGACAACATCAACACCGAGACCGCCGGCCCGCGCGGACCTTCCTTGCTGCAGGACGTCTGGCTGATCGAGAAGCTCGCCCAGTTCGACCGCGAGGTCATCCCGGAGCGGCGGATGCACGCCAAGGGCGCCGGCGCCTTCGGCAGTTTCACCGTGACGCACGACATCACCCGCTACACCAAGGCGAAGATCTTCTCGGCGGTCGGCAAGGTGACGCCGATGTTCGCCCGCTTCTCGACGGTCGCCGGCGAGCGCGGCGCCGCCGATGCGGAGCGCGACATCCGCGGCTTCTCCCTCAAGTTCTATACCGACGAGGGCAACTGGGACATCGTCGGCAACAACACGCCGGTGTTCTATCACCGCGACCCCCTGCGCTTCCCCGACCTCAACCACGCGGTGAAGCGCGACCCGCGCACCGGCATGCGCAGCGCCGAGAACATGTGGGACTTCTTCACCCTGCTTCCGGAGTCGCTGCACCAGCTCACGATCGACATGAGCGATCGCGGCATGCCGCGCAGCTTCCGCCACATGCACGGCTTCGGCAGCCATACCTTCAGCTTCATCAGCGCCCGCAACGAGCGGTTCTGGGTCAAATTCCACTTCAAGACCCAGCAGGGCATCGAGACTCTGACCGACGCCGAAGCCGAGGCGGTGGTGGCGAAGGATCGTGAAAGCAACCAGCGGGATCTGTTCTACGGCATCGAGAAAGGCGAGTTCCCGCGTTGGACCCTCTATGTCCAGATCATGCCGGAGGCGGAGGCCGCCACCTATCGCCACAACCCCTTCGATCTCACCAAGGTGTGGTTCCATCGGGACTACCCGCTGATGCCGGTGGGCGTGATGGAGCTCAATCGCAATCCCGAGAATTTCTTCGCCGAGGTGGAACAGTCGGCGTCCTCGCCGGCGAATGTCGTGCCGGGCATCGGCTTCTCGCCGGACAGGATGCTGCAGGGGCGGCTCTTCTCCTATGGCGACGCGCAGCGCTACCGGCTCGGGGTCAATTTCAACCTGATCCCGGTCAACGCGCCGAAATGCCCGTTCCACAGCTATCACCGCGACGGCAAGATGCGCACGGACGGCAATCTCGGCGCCACTCCCTCCTACTTTCCGAACAGCGGCGGCGCGTGGACGGATCACCCCGAGCTCGCCGAGCCGCCGCTGCCGCTCGAAGGCGCCGCCAAGCATTGGGATCACCGCGTCGACGAGGACTACTACACGCAGCCGGGAATGCTCTTCCACCTGATGACGCGGGCGCAGCAGCAGGGCTTGTTCGACAATACCGCGCGGTCGATGGCCAGCGTCTCGCGGCCGATCAAGGAGCGCCACATCGCCAACTGCGCCAAGGCCGATCCCGCCTATGGCGCGGGCGTCGCGAAAGCCTTGGGGCTGGCCGCAGCCTCGGGGGCCTGAGCGGAGGCGCCACCCGCGGCCGCGGCGCCGCGCGGGTCAGTCGGGAAAACCGGCCATCGCCCGGAGCTCGGCGGGCGCGTGGCCGGCCTCGCGCAAGGCGCGCAGCGTCAGCGAGCGGTCGCGCTTGGCAAAGCGCCGCCCGGCCGCATCGGTGAGCAGCGGGTGGTGCCGCCAGCGCGGCACCGGCAGGTCGAGCAGCGCCTGCAGCAGGCGATGGATGTGGGTTGCCGCGAAGAGATCCTCGCCGCGCGTCACCAGCGTCACGCCCTGCAGCGCATCGTCGACGGTGACCGCGAGATGGTAGCTCGCCGGCGTCTCCTTGCGCGCCAGGACGACGTCGCCGAGGCTGGCGGGATCGGCGGCGATGCGCCCGGCGCGCTCATCCTCCCAGAAAAGCGGGCCGCAGCGCGCCAGCGCCGCGGCAACGTCGAGGCGAAGCGCGAAGCTTTCGCCCGCGGCGATGCGCCGGTCGCGCTCGCCCTCGCCGAGAGCGCGGCAGGTGCCGGGATAGAGCGGGCCTTCGGGCCCGTGCGGGGCTGCCACCGCGCGGGCGATCTCGGCCTTGATCGCGGCGCGCGTGCAGAAGCAGGGATAGAGCAGGCCCGCCGCGGCGAGCCGATCGAGCGCGGCGCGATACTCGGCGAAATGCGCCGATTGCACCCGCACGGCGCCGTTCCAATCGAGGCCGAGCCAGGCGAGATCCGCGAGAATGGCCGCGGCGAACTCGGGCCGGCAGCGGTCCCTGTCGATGTCCTCGAGGCGCAGCAGGAAATGCCCGGCGGCAGCGCGCGCGAGGCGCCAGCCGAGCAGCGCCGAATGGGCGTGCCCCAGATGGAGCGGACCGGTCGGGCTCGGCGCGAAGCGGGTGACGATCATGGCGCGAGCTTAACAAGCGCGGCGCGATCCTCTAAGCCAGCTCGAACAACGCCAGCTCGAACAACGTAGGAGTCGCCGATGCTGCCCTCGCTTTCCGGCCCCGTGCTGAAGCCCGCCTACGGCGGCGCGCCGCGCCAGCTCGTCGTGCTGCTGCACGGCGTCGGCGCCGACGGCAGCGACCTCATCGGCCTCGCCCCCTATTGGGCGCCGCTCCTGCCCGAAGCCGAGTTCATTGCGCCCGACGCGCCCTTTCCCTGCGATATGGCGCCGTTCGGCCGGCAATGGTTCAGCCTGCAGGATCGCACGCCTGCTGTCCTCTTCGCCGCGGTGCGGGCGACGGCGCCGATCGTCGATGCCTTCCTCGATGCGGCGCTGCGCGCGCGCGGCCTCGACGACAGCCGGCTGGCGCTGGTCGGCTTCTCGCAAGGCACGATGATGTCGCTCTATGTCGGGCTGCGCCGCAGCCTCGCCCCCGCCGGCATCGTCGGCTATTCCGGCGCGCTGGTCGGCGCCGAGACGCTGGAGCAGGAGATCCGCGTCCGCCCGCCGGTGCTGCTCCTCCATGGCGATGCCGACGAGGTGGTGCCGCCGCGGGTGCAGCCGCTGGCCGTCGCGGCGCTCGAAGCGGCCGGGGTTCCGGTCGAGAGCCTCACCCGCCCCGGGCTCGGCCACAGCATCGACGAGGTCGGCCTCCAGCGCGGCGGCGCTTTCCTGCAGCGGGTGCTGGGCGGCGCTCCAACTTAATCCGGAAACGGTTCCGCATGCTGCGACCCGATATCGACCGACGTCGATCGGACCCTCCGCGGCGTCGTTGCCTCCGGCTCGGGCGCCGCGCGATCCTCCTCGCGCCAGCGCACGATTCGCGATGCAGGAGCTCTGGCGGAGCCATGCGCGCAGCTGCACGATGCGCCACCGTCTTGTCCGTGCGCGCTTCGCCCCGCAGGGGATGGACCCCGCCCGGCGCAACATCACCCGTCGCGAAGCACCTCGGTGATGAGACGTGTGTTCGCCCTGAACGTGAAATAGCTCCAGGCCCAGTTGACGAGCACGGACAGCCGGTTTCGGCCGCCCACCAGAAACGCCACATGGACCAGGCCCCACAACCACCACGCCGGAGCTCCGGCGAGCCTGATCCAGCCGAAATCTGCAACGGCCGATTTGCGCCCAATCGTCGCCAGGCTGCCGTGGTGGCGATAGACGAAGGGGCCGGGATCCGGTCGCCCGAGAACGCGGGCGGTAATGAGCCTGGCGATATGGGTCCCCCCCTGCTTGGCTGCGGGCGCCAAACCCGGCACAGGTCGACCACGCCAGGCGTCTGATCCCGCCGCGTCGCCGATCACAAACACGTTTGGCAGGTGAGGAACGGCCAAGTTGCGATCGACCTTGACGCGGCCGGCGGCGTCAGCTTCGGCTTGAAGCCATTTTGCCGCCGGCGAGGCGGCGACGCCGGCGGCCCATAGCACCGACTTCGAATAAATCCTGTCGCCGTTGACGATGACCCCCTGGTCGTCGATTTTTTCGACTCTGCTGCCGACGAAGACTGTGACGCCCAATCGCTCGAGTGCCTGCTGCGCGTGTCTGGCGAGCTTCTCGGGAAACGTCGGCAGAATGCGTTGCGCCGCCTGGACCAGAATAATGTCGGCCAGGGAAGGATCGATGTTGCGAAAATCTCGTCCCATGCCGAACCGGGCCAGTTCGGCGATCGCTCCCGCGAGCTCGACACCGGTGGGCCCGGCACCGACGACAACGAAGTTCAGCAAATGGCGGCGTTCCGTCTCGGACGGGGCGATCTCCGCGCGTTCGAAAGCTTGGAGAATGCGGCGTCTTATGCCGGTCGCGTCCTCGACGCGCTTGAGACCGGGCGCGTAGCGCGACCACTCTTCCTTTCCGAAGTAGCTGTGGGTCGCCCCGGTCGCGACGACAAGATAGTCATAGGGGATCTTCAGGTCATCGACGAAGACCTGACGCTGCTGAGAATCGACGCCACTGACGTTGCCGAGAAGAACCCGCGCATTGAACTGGTCGCGAAACATCGAGCGGATCGGCACAGCGATGTCCCCTGGCGACAGCGCCGCGGTCGCGACCTGGTAGAGGAGAGGTTGAAACAGGTGATAGTTGTGACGATCGATCAGCGTCACTTGCACGGGCGTGTGACGGAGCGCTCTGCCGCAGGCCACGCCCCCAAACCCCGCACCGATGATCACGACGCGGGGCAACCCGCTCAGGCTGAAGGCAGGCTTGCCGTCGAGCTGGGGAAAGCGGCGTTTCAGCATCGTCACGATCGCGCCGTCGAGCGACAGAGCGCCCGGACCCGAGACAATCAGCAACGCGACGCCGAGCGTCCAGAACGTGGAAAAGTCGGCACCCGCCATCATTTCCTGGTAGCCGCTCGCGCCCAGTGCGACAGCGGCGGTGAGGCGGGTGGCCAATCCGGCGCCGAGCGCGACCGCGAGCAACGGCGCGGCTCCGGCGAAGAGTACCGCGGCCGAGCGCAAGGGCAGCCAAAGCGACAATGGGGAGCCGGGCGCGGCGAAGATCGCGTTGCTTGCCAGCAAGAGCGCCAAAGCCAGCCAGACGCGGAGTGCCAGCTGATAGCCCGCGCCCAGCGGCGCGCGCGTCTCGTCAAGAAAGGAGGCGATGGACGCGGCGAAGGGAACCGGGCTGCGCGACAATCCCTGGATCAAAAGGTGGTCGAGCGAGAGCGGGCCCGGGCCGCGAAGCACATAGCCCATGGCCAAAGCGATGCGGAACAGACTGAGGTCGAGCGGTACGTAGTAGACCTGCGTCGCTATACTCAATCCAACGATGGCCAGCGCTCCCAGTCGCGTGCCCAAGCCCAGCAAAAGGCTCGCACCCCCGAAGAGCTGGAGAAGGATGCCCAGAAGCGCTTCGGTTCGTGGGGCGAGGCCGTGGATCGGATACTCTTGGACGGCGAGCGTCACGGCTGTATTCCAATCGTGCGCCAGCAACAAGCCCGACATGATCGCCTGCTTGCCGATCCACAGGCGGATTACGATGTCCAGCACCGGCCATGCGGTGCGGCCGAGAAATCCAATAACATCGGCAATAAACGCAAAGAGTTCCGCCCCCCGCTGCTGCGTCGGGCTCGCATCACGACGTGAGATGGGAGCGTTCATCAGACCCTCCTGACCGATCACTCTGACGTGCTGCCGGCGGTTGCGGCCGTAACTGACGGACCCTCGGACCGGCGAGAAATTCCGGTAACTTGTCGAGTCGCTTCGGAGCGGTTAGGTGTAGGCTGCACGGGGCGTCCGGTCCGGCCTGATCCAACTGACTAGATTTCGTGGTCGGCCATGGTTTGGTTACAGGCGTATCGTTTCCCCGGGACTTTTCTTCCTGCCGCCGGCTGGCCGGGGATGGGCGGGGACGGAATGCGCCCGCTACGGGCGTTGAGGCGATCTAGCGCCAGCGGCGAGCTTACGGCAGGGGAACGCGCGGCGAAGTGAACCGGCTTTCGTTCATCCGTGAGCGCAAGCGAGGGTAGCCCCTTGGAAATGCACCAGATCCGATACTTCCTGGCCCTTAGTGAGACGTTGAACCTGACCAAGGCGGCGGAGCGGTGCAACGTCGCACAGCCGTCGCTGACCCGCGCCATCAAGGCGCTCGAAACCGAGCTTGGTGGCGAGTTGCTCCGGCGTGAACGCGCGCTGTCGCACCTGACGGAACTCGGGCAACGCATGCTCCCCATGCTGCGCCAGTGTTACGAAGCCGCCGTCACGGCCAAGATGGTGGCAGCATCGATCAGAAAGGGCGAGGCCGCGTCGCTCTCGCTGACGATCTCGCAGACGGTTGCGCTCGACCCCTTCACGGCGACGCTGCAGGAGCATGCGTCGAGTACGAGCATTGCACCTTGCGCCTGTCCGCGATATTCTATCAATCGATGGATCGACGGAGTCTTGCATTGAACCGACGCGCCGCGCATG
Organism: Allostellaceae bacterium; assembly: GCA_035642295.1. GTDB lineage: Bacteria > Pseudomonadota > Alphaproteobacteria > ATCC43930 > CGMCC-115725 > DAHUYF01. Next base: position 15,131 of record DASQSR010000301.1, read on the forward strand.
GCGGGCATCCATCCCGTCCGCCGATGCGCTTTCCGCCGCGGGCGCAAATTGAAGCGGCAGCCGCGATATTCCGGGCGCTCGGCGATCCGGAACGACTTCGGCTTCTGCTGCGGCTCGCCGAAAGCGAGGCGTGCGTGTCGGAGCTGGCTGAGGGCGAAGGCGAGAAGATCACCACCATGTCGGCGCGACTGAAGGTTCTGTCGCTCGTTCGCCTGGTCAGGCGGCGGCGCGAGGCCAAGCACATATTCTACGCTCTTGCCGACGAGCACGTGCTGCCGCTGATCCGCAACGCGATCGACCATGCAGCCGAAGGCCGCACCGCGGTGTTCACTGTTTCTAGACGCGGAAAGGATGCGAAGCGATGACGACTTGCTCTGAACAAACCCATGCCAACCATGCCCATCAGCACGGACCGGGCTGCGGACACGCTGCGGTGCGCCACCGCGGCCACATCGACTATCTGCACGACGGCCACCTCCACCACCCGCACGAGGGTCACATCGACGAGCATGCGATCGAGGTAGCGGACGAGAATCCCGACCGCTGCACCTCCACCCATCGCTGCGGCGGCCATGAGGCGGGCCACCAGCACGGGCCCGGCTGCGGCCACGAGGCGGTGCCGCACGGCAACCATGTGGACTATCGCGTCGCCGGCCATCTCCACCATCCGCACGGCGATCACTGCGACGACCACGGTCCGTTGGCTTCCGTCTAGAGCCTCAGTGACCCGGAGGGGCGGCGCATCGCCGTCGCCCGCCGGCTCGGCCGGGGACACGCCGCACGTCGCTCCTTCAGTCCTTTTCGAAGGCTTCGATGAAGCGCGACAGAAATCCTCGGAAGGTCGCGAGTTCCTTTGCCGAAAAGGCGCCGAGCACACGTTGCTCGATGGGGTCGACACGCGCGCGTGCCGCCTGCAGCGCCTCGCGTCCAACATCGGTCATGTGCAGCTCGAGTACGTTGAGATGCCGCGGATGCGATGACCGGCTGATGAGCCCCTGCTGCTCCATCGTCTTGAGCAGGATCATCATCGCCTGCGGCGTCACGAGGCAGGCGCGTGCCAACGTTGCCGCCGTGACCCCTGGTTGCTGCTCGAGTTCGACCAGCGCAACATATTGCGCCGGCGTCAGTCCCACGAGCTTCAAAGCCGCACTCTTGGCCCGGAGCATCGCCTGCTCGGCGCGCTTCACCAGCATGCCGAGGCGCGGCTCCTCCGCGGCGGATGTGCGTTTGGCCGCCTTATGGGCGAACGATTTGCGCGCCTTCATGTCCACGGCACGATGGCGCCGCGGGAGAGGACGGAACCGAAGGGGCCCGGCTCTTCCCGCCCGAGATGGACGAGTTCGCCATAGAAGGATTCATCGGGCGCCGGGTCGAGGGCGAGGTCGATGAGCGGACCTGCGACTTCGTCGGGCGCGGCCGCGCCGCGCATGTCGAGCCACGCGCGCGATGCTCCGGTGTCGATCAGCCCAGGCGAGATCGATGCCATCAAAATGCCGCGACGCAGATCGTCGGCGCGGCGCTGATGGGCCAGCGCGCGAAGCGCCGCCACTTGTCCGATCTTGGAGGGAATGTTGATCCAGGCCGGCCATGCCCTCCCGGCCGCGCGTCCATTGCGCACTTCGTCGCGCCACCGGCACACGGCCCGGTCGACGTCATCGAGCGATTGCAGATTTTGAAAGCGCCCGTGCAACACCGGCGCCAGTGCGCGCAGGCTGCCGGCGCGGCTCGCGACGACGAACAACCGCCCACCGTCGCGGAGCATGGGCGCAAAGCTGCGCAGCACGCGCGTGGTGCCGAGATTGTTGGCCTCGACATAATGGTCAATGACCGCGGCCGGATCGTCCTCCGGCTGTACCCGGGTGTAGTGATTGGAAAAAACGATGTCGACGCCGCCGTGGCGCTCGGCCAGCAAAGCAGCAAGACGCTCGACCGAGTCGGGCCTCGCAACATCGAGCACCTCGCCGCGAATCTTTGCCCGACCGCCCGAGAGCAGCCGAGCGGAGTCCGTCACGCGCGCCGCATCGCGTCCCGTGAGATAAACCGCATCAGCGGGCGCAAGCCGCTGCGCCAGGCCCTGGGCAAGAAAAAAGCCAAGATTACGCGTAGCGCCGGTAACGATGGCAACCTTATCCATATCTTGATTGATATCAACTTATTGATGGACGTCAAGTGTTTTCATTCCGCCGACGGCTCTCGAGCATGGAAACGCGCGCTCTTCACCCAGCGCAGCGTCGCGCCGGTGAAGATTCACCCCACTCACGAACGGCCTTGATCCTCCGCGCGACGCTTGGCGCCGCGCGGACCTCACACGATGCGGCTGTTGCGGTTGCCCCAGTAGCGGTCGCGCAGCAGGCGCTTGTAGAGCTTGCCGGTGGGCAGGCGCGGCAGCTCCTCGGCGAAATCGACCGAGCGCGGGCACTTCATGTGCGCGAGATGGTCGCGGCAGAACAGCATCAGCTCCTCGGCCAGCGCGGGGCCGGGGCGGATGCCGGGCATCGGCTGCACCACCGCCTTCACCTCCTCGCCGAGATCCTCGTTGGGAACGCCGAACACCGCGGCGTCGGCGACCTTGGGATGGGTGATCAGCAGGTTCTCGCATTCCTGCGGGTAGATGTTGACGCCGCCGGAGATGATCATGAAGGTGCGGCGGTCGGTGAGGTAGAGATAGCCGTCGTCATCGACATAGCCGACATCGCCGACCGTGCTCATGCTGCCGTCGGGTGAGCGCGCTTCCCGCGTCTTGACCGGGTCCTTGAAGTACTCGAAGGGCGAAGCGGTCTTGAACCACAGCGTGCCGGACGTGCCGACCGGCAGCGGCCGCATCGCCTCGTCGAGCACGTGCAGCTCGCCGAACAGCACGCGCCCGACGGTGCCGCGATGGGCGAGCCATTCGGCGCTGTCGCAGGCGGTGAAGCCCAGCCCTTCGGTGGCGCCGTAATATTCGTGGATGATCGGCCCCCACCATTCGATCATCTGCTCCTTGACCGGCACCGGGCAGGGCGCGGCGGCGTGGATGGCGATCTCGAGCGAGGCGAGATCGTGGCGGCGGCGCGTCTCGGGCGGCAGCTTCAGCAGGCGCGAGAACATGGTCGGGACGAGCTGGCTGTGGGTCACGCGATAGCGCTCGACCAGGGCCAGGTACGGCTCGGGATCGAAATGCTCCATGATGACCACGGTGCCGCCGGCGCGCAGGGTGAGGTTGACCGCCGCCTGCGGCGCCGAATGATAGAGCGGCGCCGGCGAGAGATAGATCATGCCCTCGCGATAGCGCCACAGCTTCAGCAGGAAGTCGAAGATCGGCAGATTCTGCGCCGGCGGGCTCTCCGGCAGGGGCCGCAGGATGCCCTTCGGCCGGCCGGTGGTGCCGGAGGAATAGAGCATGGCGGTGCCGAGGCTCTCGTCGGGGAGCGGCGTTTCCGGGAAGCCCGCGAGCGCCGCGTCGAAATTCACCATGCGGTCGCCCTCACCCGGCCCGTCGACGACGAGGCAGCGCTCGACCCGCGGGCATTGCGCCAGTGCCGCGGCGGCGACGGCGCGCTTTGCCGCGGAAGTCACGAGGACCTTGGCCTCGCTGTTGTCGAGGATGTAGGCGAGCTCCTCGCCGGTCAGATAGGAGTTGACGCAGGTATAGTAGAGCCCCGCCCGCTCGCCGGCGGCGCAGGCTTCGACATAGCGCGCGTTGTTCTCCATGAAGATCGCGTAGTGGTCGAGATGGCTGAGGCCGGCGGCGCGCAGGAAATGGGCGAAGCGGTTGCCGCGCCGCTCGAGCTCGCCATAGCTGAGCGTCTCGCCGCTCCCGGCCATGATGACCGCCGGACGCTGCGGATGAAGCCTGGCATGCTGCCCGGTATGCATGGCGACCTCCCTTTCGCCCGCGGCGTTTTCCCGCGGTGCTTGCACAAAAGGGGGCATAAGCCCGGGCGGCTGTCAACGCCGCCGGCATTGCGCGGGGAGACCCAGACCTGCACGGGCGACGTCACACGGCTTCCGCATCGACGCCATTGCGCCAGCGCAACGATGCCGGGATCAGCGCGTCGAGGCCTTGATCGTGGTCGGTGCCCCGCCGCGGTCGAGATAGTGCTGGAGCAGCGTCATCATCGCCGGTGAATCCCACGGGGCGGCGCCTTCGAGCAGGCCGAGGATGCGCCCCTGGGGATCGACGAGAAACGTCGTCGGCAACCCGCGTATGGCGAAAGCCTCCTGTGCCGCCATCTTGGGATCGAGATAGACGGGGAGGCGGGCGAGGCCGAGCTTCGCCAGGAAGGGGTCGACCACCTCGCCGCCGCTGCGATCCTCGGAGATGGCGAGAATGGTGAGCCGGTTGCCGAGCCGCGCCTGCAGCCGGTCGAGCGACGGCATCTCCTCGACGCAAGGGCCGCACCAGGTCGCCCAGAAATTAACCAGCACGAAGCGGCCGCGGAAATCGGCGAGATGCAGCCTGCGGCCGTCGCGCGTGGTGAAGCCGAGCGCGGGTGCTGGCCGCGGCCGGTCGAGCGGGGTAAACTCCCCTAGCGCCGCCTCTTGCGGCGCGTCGGTGTCGGGTTGGCTGCTCACGATATTGCCGTCGTCGCGGCGCAGGGGGGCGCCCGGCCAGAGGGCGGCGGCCGCGAGGCCCGCCAGGCAGAGGACGACGAGCACGATGACCGCACCGAGGAGCTTCTTCATCCGTCAGCCCTTCCCCGCCGCCGCCGGGCGGTCATGAGCGGCAAGCCGCGCGACGCCGCCGAAGGCGCGCAGAATGCCGCCTGGGGCGGACGCTTTGCCGGCGGACCGGCCGAAATCATGCAACGCATCAACGTCTCGATCGACTTGGACCGGCGCCTCTACGCCCAGGACATCGCCGGGTCGCTCGCCCATTGCGCGATGCTGGTGCGCCAGAACATCCTCAGCGCCGAGGATGGCGAGGCGATCACCCGGGGTCTAGCGCAAATCCGCGCCGAAATCGAGACCGGGCGTTTTCCCTTCCGCCCCGAGCACGAGGACATCCATCTCAACATCGAGGCCCGGCTCGGCGAGCTGATCGGCCCCGCCGCCGGCCGGCTGCACACGGCGCGCTCGCGCAACGACCAGGTCGCGACCGATTTCCGCCTCTGGGTGCGCGACGCGCTCGACCGGCTGGAGCGGCAGATGCAGGGGCTGCAGGCGGCGCTGCTCGCCCAGGCCGAGCGCCATGCCGCGACGGTCATGCCCGGCTTCACCCATCTCCAGGTGGCACAGCCGGTGACGTTTGGCCATCACCTTCTCGCCTATGTCGAGATGCTCGGCCGCGACCGCGGCCGCCTGGCCGATTGCCGGCGGCGGCTCAACGAATGCCCGCTCGGCGCCGCGGCGCTGGCGGGCACCTCGTTTCCGATCGACCGCCACGCCACCGCGGCGGCGCTGGGCTTCGACCGCCCCGCCGCCAACTCGCTCGATGCGGTCTCCGACCGCGACTTCGCCCTCGAGTTCCTCGCCGCGGCGGCGATCGCGGGCACGCATCTCTCGCGCTTTGCCGAGGAGATGGTGATCTGGACGAGCGAGCCTTATCGCTTCATCCGCTTCACCGACGCCTTCACCACCGGCAGCTCGATCATGCCGCAGAAGCGCAACCCGGACGCCGCCGAACTGGTGCGCGCCAAGACCGGGCGGCTGCTCGGCGCGCTCGCCGCGCTGCTGACGGTGATGAAGGGCCTGCCGCTCGCCTACAGCAAGGACATGCAGGAGGACAAGGCGCCGGTGTTCGATGCCGCCGACACGCTCGAGCTGGCGCTCGCCGCCACCACCGGCATGGTCGGCGATCTCGAGGCCGATGCCGCGGCAATGCGCCGCGTCGCGGCGAGCGGCTTCAGCACCGCCACCGACCTCGCCGATTGGCTGGTGCGCGTTTTGGGCCTCCCCTTCCGCGAGGCGCATCACCTCACCGGCGCGCTGGTGCGGCGCGCCGAGACGCTCGGCGTCGACCTCGCCGCCCTGCCGCTGGCGGAGATGCAGAAGCTCGAGCCGCGCATCACCGCTGCCGTCTTCGAGGTGCTGACGGTGGAGAAATCGGTGGCGAGCCGCACCAGCTTCGGCGGCACCGCGCCTGCCGCCGTCGCCGCCGCCATCGCCGACGCCAAGCAGCGCTTTCTCTGAGAGAATGATGGTCCCGCCGGTCTTTCCCGCAGCCCGCCGCCTCCGCGCCGCCCTGCTGCTGCTGTTGCTGCTCGCCGCCGCGATGCCGGTCGCTGCGTGCGGCAAGAAAGGCGATCCCAGCCCCCCGCCCGGAGCGCCCAACGTCTATCCGCGCAAGTACCCGCCGACATGAGCGACGCAGAGGAGGCGCCGGGCGCGCCGGATTTCGCCTATCGCGCGGGCGCGCTTCATGCCGAGGCGGTGCCGCTGGCGACGATCGCCGCCGCCGTCGGCACGCCCTTCTACTGCTATTCGAGCGCGGCCATCGAGCGGCGCTATCACCGCTTCGCCGCCGCTTTCGCCGATCGCCGGGCGAGCCTCTGCTATGCGGTCAAGGCCAACTCGAATCTCGCGGTGATCCGCCTGCTGGCGCGTCTCGGCGCCGGCGCCGACGTCGTCTCCGAAGGCGAGCTGCGGCGCGCGCTCGCGGCGGGGGTCCCGGCCGAGCGCATCGTCTTCTCCGGCGTCGGCAAGACGGCGGCCGAGCTCGCCTTCGCGCTGGCATCCGGCATCCGCCAGATCAACGTCGAGTCCGAGCCGGAGCTGACGCTGCTCAGCGAGGTGGCGAGCGGGATGGGGCGGACGGCGGAGATCGCCCTTCGCGTCAATCCCGATGTCGATGCGCGCACCCACGCCAAGATCGCCACCGGCAAGAAAGAGAACAAGTTCGGCATCGATCTCGCGCATGCGGCCGGCGCCTTCCGCCGCGCCGCGCAGCTGCCGGGCCTCTCGCCCGTCGGCATCGCCCTCCATATCGGCTCGCAGCTCACCGATCTCGGCCCGTTCGAGCTCGCCTATAACCGCGCCGTGGCGCTGCTGCGCGCCCTTGCCGACGAAGGAATTGCGCTCCGCCGGCTCGACCTCGGCGGCGGCCTCGGCATTCGCTACCGCAACGAGCGCCCGCCGGCGATCGAGGATTACGCCGCGCTGGTCAAACGCGTCACCGCCGGTTTGGAGCTCGAACTCGAATTCGAGCCCGGCCGCTGGCTCGTCGGCAATGCCGGCGTGCTGGTGGCGCGCGTCCTCTATGTCAAAGAGGGGACATCGCGCCGCTTCCTCGTCCAGGACGCGGCGATGAACGACCTGCTGCGCCCGTCGCTCTACGAGGCCTGGCACGAGATCCTGCCGGTATCGGCACCCGCCGCCGGCGCCGCGCTGACGCCGGTCGACGTGGTCGGCCCGGTTTGCGAGACCGGGGACAGCTTTGCCGCGCAGCGGCCGCTGCCGCCGATCGCCGCAGGCGAGCTGCTGGCGCTGATGTCGGCGGGAGCCTATGGCGCGGCGATGAGTTCCAGCTACAATACCCGGCAGCTGGTGCCGGAAGTGCTGGTGCGCGGCGACCGCTTCGACGTGATCCGCCCCCGGCCCTCTTACGAAGCGCTCCTGTCGCAGGACAGGATGCCGGATTGGCTCGCCGAGCGTTGATGGCGAAGGTGCGACAATGAGCGACAGCGAACGCTCGCAACAGCGGGTTGCGGCGCCTCCTCTCGGCGCGCAGCTCCGGCTCGCCGGCGCGGCCCTGCTGTGGGAGCGGCTGTGGCCTTCGCTGTGGCCGGCGGTGGGCATCGCCGGCGCGTTCCTTGTCCTGGCGCTGTTCGACCTGCCGGCGCGGCTGCCGGGCGTGCTGCATGCGGCGCTGCTGGTCGCCGTGGCCGGGGGTTTGGCGGCGACGCTGGTTCCGGCCCTGCGCGGCCTCCGCCTCCCCGACCGCGGCGCCGAGCGCCGCCGGATGGAGCAGGCGAGCGGCCTGACGCACCGCCCGCTGACCGCCCTCGCGGACCGCTTGAGCGGCGGCGGCGACGATCCGGCGGCC
>DASQSR010000302.1:0-4521 GCA_035642295.1 Allostellaceae bacterium
CATCGGCGAACTCGTCCGGCGTCGCCAGCGCCGGCCCCATCGGGCAGAACCCGTCCATGCTCTTGGCGAAGCTGGTCTGCGGCGGGCTCATGTCGAATTGCAGCTCGCGCGCGCTGACATCGTTGAGAACGGTGTAGCCGGCAATTGCCTGCGCCGCCTCGCTTTCGCCGATGCCGCGCGTGGTGCGGCCGATGATGACGGCGAGCTCGGTCTCGTAATCGAGCTTGGCGACGGCGGCGGGCTTCGGGATCGGCGCGCCCGTGCCGATGACGGCGCTCGACAGCTTGACGAAGATGCGCGGCTGCTCCTGGGCGGCGAGGCCGCCTTCGGCGGCGTGGGTGCCGTAATTGCGGCCGACGCCGAGGATCTTGCCGGGCCGCGGCAGCGGCGCCAGCAGGCGGACGCTGTCCGGTGCGTGGCAACAGGCGGGCATGGCAAGGCCCTTGTCGAGCGCCTTGCGCGCGCGCTTCATGCCGGCCTCGCCTAGCCGCAGCAGCGCCAACATGTCGGCGGGAAAGCCGGGCGAGGCGGCACCGAGATCGACGATGCGGCCTTCCGCCCAGCCACCGATGCGGGGGACGCCGTCCACGGGCGCGAAGGTGACGAGCCGCATCTAGGAGCCTGTCCTAACTGCCCGGCAGGTTGTAGATTTCCGGAAAGAACAGCGCCTTCCAGCTCGCCGGCGCCGCCTTGATCGAGCCCACCTGCTGCATGAATTGGGCGAACTTCATCGTCTGCTGCGGCGTCATCGTCCAGGTTGCTTGCGGACCGGCGATGACCTGGCTCACCATGTCGAGCGGCAGCTTCGACCTGGCGTCCTCGATCCACAGCGCCGCGGCGGCGCGCTTGTCGGCATTGATGATGCGCGTCGCCTCGGTGAGCGCGGCGACGAGCGCGCCATAGAGCTTCGGATTCTCATCGTGAAAGCGCCGCGTGGTCCAGGCGACAGTGAAGCTGTGCGCGCCGCCCAGCACGTCGAAGGAGCTGAGCACGGTGTGGATGCCGGGATGCCGGAGCTGTTCCTGCTGGAAGGGCGGCACGCTGAAGACGCTGCTGAACTCGGCGCCGCCGGCGAGAAGCGCGGTGGTGGCGTCGGGTGGCGAGAGCGACAGGGTGAGGGGATCGAGCTTGGCGTAATTGCTTTGGCCGAAGGCCTCGGCCGCCGCCATCTCGAGGGTGACGGCCTGAACCGAGACCTTGATCGCCGGAAGCGCAATCCTGTCGCTGCCGCGGAAATCGCGCACCGAGCGGATGCGCGGGTCGCTCGTGTTGAGGAGGAAGGGCTGCGAGCTCAGCGCCGAGATGCCGCGCACTTCCTCGGCCGTGCCCTTGGTCTTGGCCCAGAGCGTCACCAGGCCGGGCACGCCGCCGGCGACGATGTCGACCGAGCCGGCGAGCAGCGCGTCGTTCATCATGTTGGGGCCGTTGAAGGTGGCCCACACCACCTTGATATCGCCGAGCCCCGCCGCGTTCGCGTATTTCTCGATGAGGTGCCGGTGCTCGAGCACGTCGAACTGCACGTAGCCCATCGAGAACTGCTTGGCGAGGCGGATCTCGTCGGCTTCGGCGCGCGCCTTGGTCGCGGTGCCGGCCAGAATGCCGCCGAGCAGCAGGATGACGGCGAAACGTCGCAACCGCATTCGTCCTCCCCTTCGGCCGGTCGCGTTTCCCTATCGAGGCGCCGGCTTATGACGCGACTATATCACCCGCCGCCCTGCCGTCGCGCAAGCGCGTCGCGCACGCGCTCATGTGAGCGTGTTGGCATAGCAATGCCCGCTGGTGTCGCAGCGATCGATGCGCAGCTCCACGGGCGCGCCGTAGAGGTCGCGGGCGATGCGGCGCACTTCGAGCAGCGGCGTGCCGGGAGCAAGGCCGAGATGGCGCGCATCCGCCGCCGCCGCGGGCACGGCGCGGAGCTCCTCGTCGGCGCGCACCACGGTGATGCCGAATTGCTGCTCGTAGATGACGTAGAGCTCTTCATGGATCTCGGTGCCGATCGGCAGGGCGAGGCCGGCGAAGAGCGCGGCCGAGAGCGTGATCCGCTCCACCACGACGGTGCGGCCGGCGATGCGCCGGAGGCGCAGGATGCGATGGACGAGGCTGCGCGGCGCCAGCGCCAGCGCCGCCGCCTCGCGGCGCTCGGCGCGCCCCGTCTTCTGCGCCAGCACGATGCTGGTCGGCACCGGCTTCGCCCCGGCGGCGTCGACCAGCGGGAAGAAGCGGAAGAGCGTGGCCTCGGCGCTGTGCTGGGCGACGAAGGTGCCGCGACCCTGCTGCCGCACCAGCAGGTTCCGCGCCTCCATTTCGCCAAGGGCCTTGCGCACCGTTCCCTGGCTGACCTTCAGCTCCTCGGCGAGTTCGATCTCGCTCGGCAGCGGCGCCCCCGGCTTCCATTGCCCCGATCCGATGCGCTCGGTGAGAAGGCTTGCCACCTGCGCATAGAGCGGGCGGAAATCCGGCAAACCCTTGGCCATCTTCTGGCTTTTCCCTTTTCCGCCGGCCGACCGCGGCGGCACCGAAGATCACGATGGACAGGTCTTATATAAGATATAGGATAGAACGGCGCCCAAGGGTGCGACAAGGAAAAGCGAGTGGAGGAATGCCGATGGAGACGCATTTCATCGTCCACGACAAGGCCGATACCGTCGGCGTCGTCGTCGTCGAGGACGTGAAGCCCGGCCAGGAGCTGACCGGCTGGGTGATGGAGACCGACGCGACCATCCACCTCAAGGCGCTCGACGCCGTCCCGCTCGGCCACAAGATCGCGCTCGGGGACATCAAGCCGGGCGACACCGTGCTCAAATACGGCAATGACGTCGGCCGCGCCGCCGGCGAGATCGGCAAGGGCCGGCACGTTCACGTCCACAACATGAAGACGAAGAGGTGGTGATCATGGCGCGTCTCGACTTCATGGGCTATCGCCGCGAGAACGCACGCGTCGGCATCCGCAATCATGTCGTGATCCTGCCGCTCGACGATCTCTCCAACGCCGCCGCCGAGGCGGTCGCCAACAACATCAAGGGGACGCTGGCGCTGCCGCATGCCTACGGGCGGCTGCAGTTCGGCGAGGATCTCGAGCTGCATTTCCGCACCTTGATCGGTACCGGCAGCAATCCCAACGTCGCCGCCTGCGTCGTCATCGGCATCGAGCCGGGCTGGACCGGGCGCGTCGTCGACGGCATCGCCAAGACCGGCAAGCCGGTGGTGGGCTTCGCCATCGAAGGCAATGGCGACATCAACACCATCGCCGCGGCCTCGCGCAAGGCGCAGGAATTCCTCCAGCAGGCGTCCGAGAAGCAGCGCGAGCGCTGCAGCATCGAGGAGCTGTTCGTCTCGACCAAATGCGGCGAGAGCGACACCACCTCGGGCCTCGCCTCGTGCCCCACCGTCGGCAACCTCATCGACAAGGTCGATGCCCTGGGCGCCACCACCTGCTTCGGCGAGACCTCGGAGATCACCGGCGCCGAGGCGGTCTGCGCCAGCCGGGCCGCCAGCAAGGAGGCGGCCGACAAGTTCATGCAGGCGTTCCTCGCCTATCAGGAGGTGATCGACCGGCACAAGACCAACGACCTCTCGGAATCGCAGCCGACCAAGGGCAACATCGCCGGCGGCCTCACCACCATCGAGGAGAAGGCCTACGGCAATCTGCAGAAGATCGGCAAGAAGGCGAAATTCATCGACGTGCTGAAGCCGGCGGAGGCGCCGAGCAAGGGAAGCGGCCTCTATTTCATGGACAGCTCCTCGGCCGCGGCCGAATGCGTCACCTTGCAGGCGGCGGCGGGGTTCGTCGTCCATCTCTTCCCGACGGGCCAGGGCAACGTCATCGGCAACCCGATCGAGCCGGTGATCAAGCTCACCGCCAACCCCAAGACGGCGCGCACCATGGGCGAGCACATCGACCTCGACGTCTCGGGCATCCTGCGCCGCGAGATGACGCTCGACGAGGCGGGCGACCGGCTCATCGACATCATGATGCGCACCTGCAACGGGCGCCTCACCTGCGCCGAAGCGCTGGGCCACCGCGAGTTCGTGCTCACCAAGCTGTATCAGAGCGCGTGAGGCGAACCGGTCATTAAGGAAGGCTGCATCCGCATTGTGCGTCCTTCGACGGGCTCAGGATGAGGAAAATCGAGAATGGCACTTGGAAGATGCCATTGAGAAAAGCGCCTCATCCTGAGCCTGTCGAAGGACGCACGGCGGCATTGCAGCGGCGCTGCGTGCCCTCATGATGTCCACCTTGCATGTCTCCGTCTGGCGCGGCGCGGCCGCGGGCAGGCTCGTCGACTACGACGTGCCGGCGCAGGAGAGCCAGACGGTGCTCGACGTCGTCACCTACATCCAGCGCCGCCTCGAGCCGGCGCTCGCCTACCGCTTCGCCTGCCGCGTCGGCATGTGCGGCTCCTGCGCCATGACCGTCAACGGCGTGCCGCGCTGGACCTGCCGCACGCATGTGCGCCGCGTCGCCGCCGACGGGCGGCTCGAGCTGCGGCCGCTGGCGAACCTGCCGGTGATCAAGGACCT
>DASQSR010000303.1:0-7697 GCA_035642295.1 Allostellaceae bacterium
GGAAGGCGAGGTCCTCCCAGGGGATCTCGTCCCAAGTGAAGAGCTTCACCTCGAGGCTCTCGGCCCCGGCGGCGAATTCCGGCGCTTCGAGATGCGCGCGGTAGATGATCTGCACCTGGCTGATCCGCGGAATGTCGTAGATGGCGAGCAGCCCGTCGATGACGATCTTGGCCTGCGCCTCTTCCCAGGCTTCGCGCATCGCGCCCGCCGGCGTCGATTCCTGCAGCTCGAGGAAGCCCGCCGGCAAGGTCCAGAAGCCGCGGCGCGGATTGATCGCGCGCCGGCACAGCAGCACGCGCTCCTGCCAGAGGCAGACGGCGCCGACCACGATCTTCGGATTCTCGTAATTGATGAAGCCGCAATCCGGGCAGACCATGCGCTCCCGGTTGTCGCCTTCGGGAATGGTGAGGAGCGTGGGGCCGCGGGCGACGGGCGGATCGGCCATGGCTTAGCAATCCACGGCGCCGCGGCGCCGCGTCAGACGAAGAGGTCGAGCAATCGGCCGCGACTGCGCGATGCCGACGAGGCCTTCGGCAAATTCTGTTGCGCGGGCAGATCGCCGCGGCCGCCCTCGCGATTGGCGGTGACGCGGCGCTCCGGCTCCATCGGCGCGGCGGGAGCCGTGGGCCCGGCCACGGGAACCACGGGCGGCGCCGCGGTCGGCGTCGGCGCGGCGATGCCGGGGGTGGGAAGAAGCTCCATGCTCGCGTACTCCTCCCGGGACTATAGCCCGGGGGGACCCGGCCGGGCAAGAATTGCCGCCCCGCATGGTTAACCGCGATTAAGCGCGGCGACACCAGGCAGCGTCCGCCCTTCGAGCCATTCGAGGAAGGCGCCGCCGGCGGTCGAGACATAGCTCAACGCATCGGTCGCGCCCGCCGCCGCCAGCGCCGCCACCGTGTCGCCGCCGCCGGCGACGCTGAGCAGCTTCCCCTCGCGGGTGAGCGCCGCGACGCGCCGGGCCAGCGCGATCGTGCCGGCGTCGAACGGCGGCGTCTCGAACGCACCGACCGGGCCGTTCCACACCAGCGTCCGGCATTGCTGCAGCCGCTCGCCGATCGCCGCCACCGTCCTGGGCCCGATATCGAGAATCATCTGGTCGGCAGGGACGCGGTCGATGGCGACCGTCTCCGTCTTGGCCCCCGCCCGCAGCGCCGGCGCCACCACGGCATCCACCGGCAGGATCAGCGCGCAATCGGCGCGGCGCGCGAGCTCGATGATGTCGCGCGCCGTCTCCACCATGTCGCGTTCCGACAGCGACTTGCCGATGGCGACGCCGTCGGCGAAGAGCAGCGTGTTCGCCATCGCGCCGCCGATGATGAGCACGTCGACCTTGCCGAGGAGAAAGCGCAGCAGCTCGAGCTTCGTCGACACCTTGGCGCCGCCGACCAGCGCCGCGACCGGGCGCTGCGGCGTCTCCAGCGTCTTGGCGAGCGCGCTGAGCTCGGCCGCCATCAGCCGCCCCGCCGCCGCCGGCAGCAGACGCGCCAGCGCCTCGGTCGAGGCATGCGCCCGGTGCGCCGCCGAGAACGCGTCGTTGACATAGAGATCGCCGAGCGCGGCAAGGCGCCGCGCGAAACCCGGGTCGTTCGCCTCCTCTTCGGCATGGAAGCGCAAATTCTCGAGCAGCGCGACCTCGCCCGGCCGCAGCGCCGCCACGGTGCGCTCGGCCGCCGGCCCGACGCAATCCTCGGCGAAGGCGACGGGGCGTCCGAGCGCCGCTGCCAGCGGCGCCACCAGCGGCCCGAGCGAGAAGGCGGCATCGGGCTTGCCCTTGGGCCGGCCGAAATGCGACATCACCGCCACCTTGGCGCCGCGCTCGGCCAGCTCGCGGATGGTTGGCGCCAGCCGCTCGATCCGCGTCCCATCGCTCGGCTTTCCGTCCTTCATCGGCACGTTGAGATCGGCGCGCAGCAGGACGCGTTTGCCGTTCGGGTCGATATCGTCGAGGGTGAGGAATTTCGCCATGGGGCACCGCTGGTCGAAGGCGGTCACTCCTAGCGAAGGGGCGGCGCCGGCGTCAATTTGGCGGGCGCGGCGGCGGCCCGTTCGAGGCGCTATAATGAGCAGGTTCCAGGGTGGGAGAGCCATGGCCAGCGCGCTTGATCGCCTCGCCTACCGTACCTCGCAGCGGCTTCGGGTGTCGTGGTATTCCGGCCAGAAATGGCTGAGCGCACGGCTCACCGAGAGCGTCGCCGTCTCCCCCGAGCTGGCCGAGCGCATGCCCGACCGTGCCCGCATGCTCGCCGATCTGCGCGCGCTCCTCGACCAGGACTGGCGCAACATCGAGGCAGGTCACTACCGCTTGCCCGAGGATGTTCTCGTCCATCCGCTCACGGCGCTGCGCAAGGCCGGACGCTATTTCGCCGATCTGCCGCGCGTCGAGGACCGCCGCCGCGCGGCCGCCAATGACGAGGTCTTCCGCGCCACGCCGCGCGGCGAGTATCCCCGCTATTTCCTGCAGAACTTCCACTACCAGACCGACGGCTATCTGAGCCGCCGCTCGGCCGAGCTCTACGATCACCAGGTCGAGGTGCTGTTCGGCGGCGCCGCCGATGCGATGCGGCGTCAGGCGCTGGTGCCGCTGCAGCGCGTCCTCGCCGCGCGCGGCGTGCGTTCCGCGCGGCTCATCGATCTCGCGTGCGGCACCGGGCGCTTCCTGCGCGAGGTGAAGAGCAACTATCCGCGCCTTGCCGTCACCGCGCTCGACCTCAGCCCCTTCTATCTCGACGAGGCGCGCCGCGCGCTGGCGCCGTGGTCGCGCACCGACTTCATCGCCGCACCGGCCGAGCGAGTGCCCTGCCCGGACGGGAGCTTCGACGTCGCCACCTCGATCTTCCTCTTTCACGAGCTGCCGGCGCGCGAGCGGCGGCTGGTGGCGGGCGAGATGGCGCGGCTGCTGCGGCCGGGCGGCGTCGCCATCCTGGTCGATTCGATCCAGCTCGGCGACCGGCCCGAATACGACGCGCTGATCGAGTATTTCCCGCTCGCCTTCCACGAGCCCTACTACGCGCAATACGCGCGCGAGGACCTCGCCGCCGTCTTCGCCGCCGCCGGCCTCACCCTCGAAGCGCAGACCTTCGCCTACTTCGCCAAGGTGATGATATTTTCTAAGAAGTGATCAGTCCTCAGTGGTCAGTGGTCAGTTCCAATCTACTGAAAACTGATCACTGACAACTGACCACTAACTGACGACTGACAACTGAAAACTGACGACTCCACCTCAAGCATCGCTGCTCGGCAGCCACGGAATCCGCGCCACCTCGATGCCTTCCTCGGTCAGCGCCTGCGATTCGGCCTCGCTCGCCTCGCCATAGATGCCGCGCGCCTCGGCCTCGCCCTGGTGGATGCGGCGCGCCTCTTCGGCAAAGCGCTCGCCGACATATTCGCAGCTCTTCTCGACGTGGCGGCGCACCTGTTGCAGCATCCGGCGGAGCTGCTCGGGCGAAGGCGGCGGCGCGGCCTCGGCCGGGGCGGCGCGCCCGAGCCGCGGTGCCATCGGCGCCTTCTCGATATCGGTGTCGCCGCAATCGGGACAGGTCACGAGCCCGCGGGCGGCTTGGCGGTCATAGGTTGCCCCGTCGCGGAACCAAGCCTCGAATTCGTGCCCGGCAGCACAGCGGAGCTTGAACAGGATCATGGCCTAACTCACCTCTGTTCGTTGATACACGCCCTGAAATCGTTTAGCAATCTCCATTACCGAGTGCTAATGCCGCCAACGCCCCCGCCGCACGGTTCGGCCCCCTCCGCCTGGATTGACCGCTTCCTGCCGCTGATTCCCGCGGGCGGGCGGGTGCTGGACCTCGCGGCCGGGAGCGGGCGCCATGTCCGATTGTTGCGCGACGCCGGTTACCAGGTGCTTGCCGCCGATCGCGATACCTCCGCCCTCCGCGCCGCCTTCTCCGGCGATCCCGGCTGCGACATCAGGGAGATGGACCTGGAGGACGGTGGCCCCTGGCGGCTCGGCGGCGGCTTTCACGGCATCCTTGTCGCCAACTATCTCTGGCGGCCGCTGCTGCCGTCCCTGGCGGCGGCGCTCGCCCCCGGCGGCGCCCTCCTCTACGAGACCTTCATGCGCGGGCAGGAGCGGTTCGGCCGGCCGACCGATCCCAATTTCCTGCTGCGCCCGGGCGAGTTGCTCGCGGCATTCATGGCCCCGCTCGCGATCATCGCCTTCGAGCAAGGCGAAGTCGCAACGCCCCGCCCGGCGATGGTCCAGCGCCTCGCTGCCGTGAAGGGCGCGCCCGGCCGCCTGCCCTCAGCTGAGAATTCGACTTCGATAGCCCCAGTCGGCAGCGTTTAGTCTGCAATGAAGCCGCACACCGCGGCAAGGCGAGTGAGCCCCGCGTGCCCAGCGCGGAGCAAAAGCGCCGCGCCGCCGTTGATCCCCTTGACGCGGTTGAATCATTTCTCGCAAGCTTCCCCAAATACGAGCGAGTTTGGGGGAAATTTAACCTACGAAGGCGAGGATGGCGCGCCCGGTACACCCGGATAAAGATATAGAGGCGGCGGTGAAGTTTGCTGAGGCACGTAACTGGCGGGTGGTGATGTCCAATGGACATGCCTGGGGCCGCCTTTTCTGTCCTGGCAAACAGCGCGGCGGTTGCATCATCTCTGTCTGGTCGACGCCCGCGAGCGGATTTGCGCATGCTCGGCAGATTCGCAATCGTGTAGTTAAGTGCCCTCACTGAGGAGCCAGACGATGGCGATCTATTCCTTCACCATGCGAGTATCGGGCATCGACACAGGCCACGGTCGCTATGAGGATTCTCTATTCAAAGCTGGCTGCACTGATGCGCTCGTCGCCGTGGTGGATGGCGCGCTATTCCTCGACTTCGACCGAGAAGCATCGTCCTACGAAAGCGCTGTGGAGTCGGCACGCAGAAACGTCGAGCAAGCTGGTGGCATGGTCGTCTCCATAGAGCGCGCCTCGCACTAACCCATCAGAGACCCGCCTCTCTCTACTTTATCTGCTTCGATCAACCGCACGATATCGCTGACCTTCGAAAGCCGACCCGTCACGACCGTCGCCAGTGGCGGCGTCGTGCGCAGCGTCTCATGCGGCTCACATAGTTTTTTCGTCCCCCGCGAAAAGCGGGAGACCATCTCGACGCTGCACGACGGTCGAGGAAGACGACCTCCGCCTCAAACCTTCTCAGCCACTCTCCGGCCCGCTACTCCGCCGCCAGCGCCCCGGGCTTCCTCGGCGGCGCGGCGAAAACCCGGTCATGGGCCAGCGACGGCACGGCGCGGCGCGCCTCCGCCACCTTGGCCGGGTCGATCTCGGCCAGGATGAAGCCGGTGCCGTCCTCCGCCTCGGCGAGGACCTCGCCCCAGGGCGCGACGATGAGCGAGTGCCCATAGGTCTTGCGTCCTTCGGCATGCTCGCCCCATTGCGCCGGAGCGAAGACGAAGCAGCCGGTCTCGATCGCGCGCGCCCGCATCAGCACCTGCCAATGCGCCTTTCCCGTCGGCACGGTGAAGGCCGAGGGAATGCTGAGGAAATCGGCGCCCGCCTGCGCCAGGGCGCGATAGAGCTTCGGGAAGCGCAAATCATAGCAGACGCTGAGGCCGAGCACGCCCCAGGGCAGCGGCGCCAGCACCGCGCTCTCGCCGGGGCGGAAAGCGTTGGATTCGCGATAGCTCTCGCCCCCCGCGAGCGCGACGTCGAACATATGGATCTTGTCATAGCGCGCGGCGATGCTGCCGTCGGGTGCCAGCAGGAAGGAGCGGTTGGCCAGCCGCTCGTCGCCGTCCTCGCGCCGCACCACCGCCGAGCCGAGCAGGAGCCACGCGCCAGTCTCGCGCGCGAGGTCGCGGAACGCCGCCAGCATCGGATGCGATGCCTCGTCCTTGGCCTTGGCCAGCCGCTGCTGGCGCTTGGGCTCGATCATGTCGCTGACTTCGGGGGTCATGATCAGCTCGGCGCCGGCGGCACGGGCGGCGCGAATGAGCGCGCTCGCCGCGGCGATGTTGGGCTCGACCTCGCGCGTCGAGGAGAGCTGGATGCACGCCGCCGTGAAGCGGCCGCCGCCGCCGCTGCCGTCGCTCACGGCGGCGCGATCCCGAGCTTGGCGTCGAGCTTCCCCGCGCGCTCCAGCGCATAGAGATCGTCCGAGCCGCCGATGTGCTCGCCGTCGATGAAGATCTGCGGCACCGTTTGCCGCCCGCCGGCGCGCTCCACCATCTCGTCGCGCCGCTCGGTGTGCTCGAGCACGTCGATGTCGATGTAGGCGACGCCCTTTTTCTCGAGCAAGCTCTTCGCCCGCGCGCAATAGGGGCAGAACATCGTCGAATAGATCTCAACTCGGGCCATGATCGCTCCGCCGGCGGCTCCGCGCCGCACCCTCTAGCTAGAGGAAAACGGCGGCAAATCAAGAGATTTCCGCGCCGCGCGCGCTGGCGGCGCGCCGGGTGCGGTTCCGGTGAAGAGCGGAACAGCCTTCCGCCTCGGCCGTTGAGCCTATGAAGCCATACGCCAGAAACGGAGGAGAACCCATGCGACTGCTGGCGATGATCGGGCTCGTTCTCATGCTGGCCGGCTGCGGCACCATGGTCGGCGCCGGCGCCGGCGGCCTTGCCGGCAACCAGTTCGGTCACGGCAGCGGCAAGGCCGCGACGACCGCGGCGGGCGTGATCGGCGGCGGCCTGCTCGGCCATGCCCTGCCCGGCGACTAACCCTCCTGCCTGACGGTGCGCGCGAGGGTCAGCACGTCGACCGCGGCGGCGCCGCCGCGGCGCAGCACCCGCGCGCATTCGCCGACGGTGGCGCCGGTGGTGAAGACGTCGTCGATGAGGAGGATACGCTTGCCGCGCGGGTCTGAGCCCGGCTTCAGCGCAAAGGCGGCGCGCACATTGCGCTGGCGCGCCGCGGCGTTGCGCTTGCCTTGCGACGGCGTGCGCCGGCGGCGGAGGAGCCAGTCGGCGCCCACCGGCGGGCCGCCGGCGGCATGGAGGGCATGCGCCAGGACCGCCGCCTGGTTGTAGCGGCGCGTGAACAGCCGCGTCCAATGCAGCGGCACCGGCACGGCGATATCCGCCGCGGCGACGAGGTCGCCGCCGGCGCGCCGGAGCCAGGTGCCGAAGGCGGGCGCCAGATGCAGCCGGTCGCCATGCTTGAAAGCGAGGACGAGAGCGCGGCTCGCCTCGTCATAGCGCATCGCCGCGCGAGCGCGGTCGAAGGACGGGTGCGCCTGGGCGCAGGCGCCGCACAGCGCCGGCCCCGCCAGCGCGAACTCGAACGGGAGGCCGCAGCACGCGCAGCAGGGCTCGCCGAGGAAGGTGATGTTGCGCCAGCACGGCGCGCACAGCGTCCCGGCCTCGCTCACCGTCGCGCCGCAGGCGAGGCACCGCGGCGGCAGGAGCAGGTCGAGGAGCGCCGTGGCAGCGCGCCGCAGCGCCCGCACGCGGGCAAGTTCCAGCATCGGTTGATGTGACCCCGCCGCCGCGCGCCTGTCAACGCCGCGGCCCGACGGCGTCGCCATCGCGTTTGCTATATATATCCCCGCATGGCTGCGCCTTCCGATCCGCTTCGCCTCTTCGACCGCACCGCGGTGCGCGCGCATCGCGAGCGGGCGGCGCGGCAGCCCGAGGCGGCGGCATTCCTCGCCGCCGAGGCGGCCGAGCGCCTCGTCGACCGGCTCGAGGACGTGACGCGGCGCTTTCCGCTGGCGCTCGATCTCGGCTGCCGCCACGGC
>DASQSR010000304.1:0-5895 GCA_035642295.1 Allostellaceae bacterium
CCTTGCGCAAATTGCATACGAGCCGTACCGTTTTTGAATGAAAGGGTTAGCCATGACCGGCACAACCGAAACAGTCCAGGGGGAACCGATCGCCGAGATGACGACAGCCGCGGCTCGCCGCGGTCCAGGCCGCAAGCGCGACGAAGCGACGCGGCAGGCGATCCTGCGCGCCGCCTATGAGACGCTCGAGGCCGATGGATATGGCGGCTTCACCATCGAGGCCGTGGCGGCGCGCTCAGGCGCCGCGAAGACGACGATCTATCGCTGGTGGCCGTCCAAGGGAGCCCTCGCCATCGATAGCTTTCTCGCTCTCTACAACAGGGAAGCGCCATACCCGCGAACCCGCTCGGCCATCGAGGATTTGAGGGCCCAGCTGCGGCTCCAGGCAAAGGTGTGGGGCGGCCGCTACGGTTGCATCATCGCCGGCATCGTCGCCGCGGGGCAAAGCGATCCCTCGACGGTCGAGCTTTACCGCGAGCGGTTGGTGAAGCCGCGGCGCGAGGAGGGCCGCCGGCTGCTGCAGCGAGGCATCGACAATGGCGAGTTCCGGCCGGACCTCGATATCGAAGCGGCGCTCGACGCGCTCTATGGTCCCTTCTACGCCCGGCTGCTTGCGTGGCTCGGGCCAATCGACACGGCATGGGCCGAGCGGATTTGTGACACCGTGCTAAGGGGTCTCGCGGTCTAAACGGCGGACACCGTCCGCCGCACGAAGAGCCGGTCGCTAAGCGGTGACGCCGATATGCGCGGCGAGCGCTTCGAGCGGCGCGACGGCAAAGCGCGAGGCGGTGGTGAAGGTGACGTCGCCGGCGAGACCCGAGGCGGCGACGGCGTTGCGGAAAATCTCGGCGATTTCCTGGCGTAGCTCCGGCGAAATGGCGCGGTGGCTGCGCAGCACCAGGTCGAAGCGCTGCGCGCGCACCAGCCCGTCAAGCTGTAGCGCGCCCATGCGAGTCATCTCGACCTCGAGCACGAAGCGCGTCCCTTGCTCGTCCGGCGCGGCACCGCCCGAGCGGCGTCGGAAATAGAGCCGCACCGGCCGCACCGCGGCGCCGTCCAGCAGCGGCAGCGCATAAACGCGCCAATCGCCCGATGACGGGGCGCCGAGCTGGCGCAGCTCCTCGATGTCGCTCTCGAGCCGGTCGCGCAGATCGTGACGGCCGGCTTCGTCGAGCGCCGCCAGTGTTTTGGCGCCCGGCCAGGTGCCGACGTTGAGCGCGCTCAGCAGGAAGAGGAGCGTGCCGCCGAGCGCCTGGCCCGTGGCCGGCATGAGGTCGCTGCGCAGCTGCGCGGCAAGCTCGGGCAGGACGCGATCGAAGACCGCTAGGGTCTGCTCGAGCGCGGACCAGCGCGTCGGCAGCGGCGGATCGGCTGGCTGATCGGGCGGTGCCGCGGCGAGTTGCCAGAGCGCGAGCGCCGTCCCCGGCGGCAGCGCGAGGCGCTGCTGCAGCGCGAGCGTGCCGATCGCCGTCTCGACCATGGTTTCGCCCGCGGTCGCGGCCACGACGGTACCGGCGAGATCGGAGTCCGGCGGCAAGGCCGTCCCGGCCAGGGCCTGGATGCGCAGCTCGAGGCGGCTCCCGACCGGAAGCGCCGGCGCCGCGTTGCCGGGCGGGGGCGCAATCAGCCGCGCCGGCACGATGGTGGCGGAGCTCGTGGGGCTGGCGGCGCTGGGCAAGCGGGAGATCGTGCTGATCTCGACCGCAGTGCCCGGCGGCAGCGCCAGGCGCTGGTCGAGCGTCAGTGTGCCGAGCGGCGTCTGGATCAGTGTCTTGCCTGAGGCGTCCGCCGGCGATGCCAGGACGGTGCCGGCGATGCTGCCGGCAGGAGAGGGGCTCGACGCTTGCGGCGGCAGCGGCATCGACACTTCCGGCAGGCTGACGCGCAGCAGCAGCCGGGTCCCGAGGGCGAGCCCTTGGCTGCCATCGCTTGCCGGGGCGGTGACGGTCGCCTCGACGTCGCTGCCGAGCGCGAGCTGCGTCGGCGCGGTGTCGGCGGGCTCTGCGCCAGCGCTTGCGGCGGGCGCCGGTGCCTTGCCGGACCCGGCAGCGCTTGCGGCCGCGGGCTGCGGCGCGGCGGCACCACCGGGCGATGTCTCCGGCGCTTCGACATGGAGCAGCACCACCGCGGGCGGCGGGCCCGGCAGCAGCTTCAGATCGACGCGACTCCCCGGCGGCAGGCTGATGGCCGTCTTCAGGGCCAGCGTGCCGTAGTCGGTGCGGAGCAGCAGCGCGCCGTTGCCGCCGCGGCCGACGACGACCGCGGCCAAAGTCGCGGCGAGCATCAGCGCCGGCGGCGGTTGCTGCGCCAGCTCGATCGCTACCTGTGGCGCCGCAACGGCGATGCCCGGGGCGAGCAGCGGGCCGGGCAGGGAGACGTTGCCGAAGCTGTCCGCCATGGCCGCGTCTCCTTCGCCCTCAGAGGCCGTGCTCGAGACGCTGGAAAACCGCTTCGACGTCGCCGGCTGCCTCGCTGCCGGGATGGCGCGTCAGCAGCGAGATCTGGCGACGGATGCTGTCCTTGACGTGTTCGTCGCGCCGGACGATGCCGGCCAGCGGCGGCTCGATCCGCAGGAACTCGCGGCAGGCGCGCAGCAGGGTGCCGTAGACGCGCTCGCCCTCGCGCTGGTTCGAGGCCATGTTGACGACGATCTGGATGCCGCTCGCCAGCTGCTCCATCGCCGTCACCTTGATGTACGCATAGGCGTCGGTGATCGCCGTCGGCTCGTCGGTGGTGAGGACGAGGCAGGCGCGCGACTGCGCGGTGAGGAGCCGCACCGTGCGCTCGATGCCGGCACCGAGATCGAGCACCACCCAATCGTAGTTCTCCGCCATCAGATGCAGCTCGGTGCGCAGCGCCATCAGCCGGTTCGGCGGCAGCGTCGCCAGGCTGCCCGAGCCGGAGCGGCCGGCGATGATGTCGAAGCCGCCGTCGTAGCGCGTCGCCGCCTGCACCAGGGTCGCTTCGCCGGCGATCACGCTGGCGAGGTCGCGCTCGGGCGTGATGCCAAGCTGAACATCGACATTGGCGAGGCCGAGATCGCCGTCGAAGAGCAGCGCGCGCTTGCCCGCCTTGGCCATGGCATGGGCGAGCGTGATCGAGAACCAGGTCTTGCCGACGCCGCCCTTGCCGGAGGCGATGGCGATGATGTTGCGCTTGCGCGGCGCTGCTGCTTGGACCGGCGCCGGAAACGCCTGCACGACGGGAGCTGGCTTCATGGTGATCCTCTCATGGCATTGGCCTGCCGCGGCTGCTGCACCGGCTTCGGCAGGATGAGGCGAGCGAGGACGACGGGATTGAAGACCGTCAGTCCCTTGGCGATTTCAGGCGAGGTGCCGGCTTCGGCGAAGCCGAGGCGGAGCGTCTCGGCGCAAGCGATGACGCTGCCGAGACGCTGCACCATGTCGAGGCGCGTGACGATCATGCGGCTGCAGCCGAGATCGCGGAAGATGCGCGCCAGCTCGACCGTGTCGACGGCGTCGCCCCCCGCCGGCAGCACGAGCACCGGCTCGGCACCGCTGGCGGCGATGAGCTGCGACAGCTCGCGCCGGTCGCCGGCGCTGTAGGGGTTGACGCCCGGAGCGTCGATGAGCAGCAGCTCGCCCGCCTCCGCCGCGGCGCCGAGGGCGGCGAGGCGCTGCGCGCTATCGGCGCGATGGAGCGGGAGCTGGAGGACGCGGGCGAAGGCCTCGAGCTGCTCGATGCCGCCGGCCCGCACCGTGTCGGCAGTGACGAGGCGCACCCGCTTTCCCGCCATCACCGCGCGCGTCGCGAGCTTGGCGATCGATACCGTCTTGCCGGCGCCGGGAGGCCCGGCCATCAGCAAGGGGCGGCGCACCTCGCCATCGAGCGGGGCGAAGCTGAAGAAGGTGGCGAAGGCGCTCGCCAGCGCCAGGAGAGGCTCGTCGGTTTCGAAGGGGAGGGCGGCGCAGAGAATCTTCTCGATCAAGAGCGGCGCGAGACCGTGGGCGGAAAGCGCCTCGTTGAGGATGTCGATGACGTCGGGCTCGATGCCTGGCGCCAGCCGCTCGGGGTGGTCCACCGCGGCGGTGAGCCGCATCGCGCCGTCCTCGCCCTCCTCGGTCGAGACGATGACGGCATCGGGGCCGAGCCGGGCGCGCACCAGCGCCATCGCCTCGCTCATGGTCGCCGCGGTGAAGGTCCGGAGCCGCATGGCTTAGATCGACCCCACCGTCTTGATCTTGGCCTTGGGATGCACCTCGTTCTGCGACATCACCACGGTGATCGACCGGAAGCGCTCGATGATCGAGCGCACATAGGGGCGGATGGCGGCGCTGGTCAGCAGCACCGGCGTCTCGCCCTGCATGGCGTGACGCTCGAAGGTGTTGCGGACGGCGGCGATGAATTCCTGGAGCCGGCTCGGCGGCATGCTGAGATGGCGCTCCTCGCCCGTGCCGGTGAGCGCCTCGGCGAAGGACTGCTCCCAGGCGGGCGACAGGCTGACGAGCGGGATGAAGCCGCCCTCGCCCGTGTTCTGCTCGCTGATCTGGCGGGCGAGCCGGGCGCGCACATGCTCGGTGATGATGCTGACATTGCGGCTGTAGCCGCAGGCCTCGGAGATGCCTTCGAGGATGGTCGGCAGGTCGCGGATCGACACCCGCTCGGCGAGCAGGTTCTGCAGCACGCGCTGGATGCCGCCGACCGAAATCTGGCTCGGCACCATGTCGGCGATCAGCTTCTGATGGCTCTTGTCGAGCTCGTCGAGGAGCTTCTGCGTCTCGGCGAAGGACAGCAGCTCCGCCATGTTGTCCTTGATCACCTCGGTGAGATGCGTGGTGATGACGGTCTGCGGCTCGACGGCGGTGTAGCCGCGGAACGTCGCCTCCTCGCGATGCGTCTCGGCGACCCATTGCGCCGGCAGACCGAAGGTCGGCTCGACCGTCGGCTCGCCCGGGATGGAGATGGCTCCGCCGCGCGGATCCATGACCAGCAGCATGTTGGGCCGCAAATCGCCGCGGCCGGCTTCGATCTCCTTGACGCGGATGACGTAGGTGTTGGCGGGAAGCTGCAGATTGTCCTGAATGCGCACCGAGGGCATGATGAAGCCGATCTCGGACGCGAGCTGGCGGCGGAGCGCGCGCACCTGGTCGGTGAGCCGCGTGCCGTGATCGCTGTTGATGAGGCTGAGGAGGCCGTAGCCGAGCTCGAGGCGCAGCTGGTCGATCTGCAGCGCCGTCTGGATCGGCTCCTCCTTGACCGGCGGCGCCGCCTTGGCCTGCTGCGCCGCGGCTTCCGCGGCGACGGCCTTCTCGCGCCGCTCCGTCGCCTTCCACGCACCGCCGCCGGCGAGCGCCGAAAGCATCAGGAAGGGCAGCATAGGGATGCCCGGCATCAGCGCCAGCGCCAGCATCAGGAAGGAGGCGACGCCGAGCGCGGCGGGATACGCCGAAAGCTGGCCGAACAGCGCCTTGTCGGTCGAGCCGCTGACGCCCGCCTTGGAGACCAGCATGCCGGCGGCGGTCGAGACGATCAGCGCCGGGATCTGCGAGACCAGACCGTCGCCGACGGTGAGGAGGGTGTAGCTCTGCGTCGCCTCGGAGAACGAGATTCCCTGCTGCACCACGCCGATGAGGATGCCGGCGCCGATGTTGATGGCGGTGATGATGAGGCCGGCGACGGCATCGCCGCGCACAAACTTCGAGGCGCCGTCCATGGCGCCGTAGAAATTGCTCTCGTCCTCGAGCTCGCTGCGCCGCTTGCGCGCGGCCTCTTCGTTGATGAGGCCGGCGGAGAGATCGGCATCGATGGCCATCTGCTTGCCCGGCATGCTGTCGAGGCTGAAGCGCGCGGCCACCTCGGCGATGCGTCCCGAACCCTTGGTGATGACGACGAAGTTCACCACCACCAGGATGATGAAGACGATGACGCCGATGA
>DASQSR010000305.1:0-4714 GCA_035642295.1 Allostellaceae bacterium
CTCTTCGGCGAGTGTCTCCGCTTCCCGGAGGCCCGCCGAATAATGTCCGATGGCCTCCTGATAGGCGGAGCGGGTGGCGGCGTGGTCCCCGGCCCGTTCGCGATAGTCGCAGGCCCGAGCCGCGACGCCCGCTTGGCCGAAATGATGGGCGAGCAATTCCGGCTCTCGCGCCGCAATCTCGGGGAAGCGTTCCTCGAGCGCGTGAGCGATACGTTCGTGCCAGTGGCGCCGGCGGCTCAGGAGCAGGCTTTCATAAGCGGCGTCGCGCACCAGCGCGTGTTTGAAGCTGTATTCGCGCTCCTGACCGCGTCCTTCGGGAAAGACGATGCCCGCCGCCACCAGCTTCGTCAGATCGGCCTCCAGGTCACCCTCGTCCTTGGACGCCACCGCGCGGAGCAGCCCAAGCGCGAACTGTCGGCCGATCACCGCGGCGATCTGCGCCACGTCGCGCGCCTCGCCGAGGCGGTCGAGCCGCGCCATCAGCGAATCCTGCAAGGTCGAGGGGATGGTGAATGGCAGCGGGCGCGTGCGGCGACCCTCTTCCGGTTCGTCGGCGCGAAGCGCCCCCTCCAGCACCGTCTTGGTCAGCTCCTCGACGAACAGCGGCACGCCGTCGGTTTTGGCGACGATCGCGGCCACGGTTTCGGCCGGCAGGCCATGCGACACCGCGACGTCCGCGACCAGCTGCGCGCTTTCCGCGCGGCCGAGCCTGCCCAGTGTCAGCAGCGTCGCATGGGGCCGGGCAAGCCATGGCGGTGCGAAGTCCGGCCGGGCCGTCACCACGGCGAGCAGCCGGGCCGGACCGATGCTGTCGGTCACACGCGTCAACAATTCGAGCGTCGTGGCGTCGATCCAGTGGGCGTCTTCCACGACGAGCAGCACCGGGTCCGTTTCGCCCAGGCGGACGATCTCGTCGACCAACAGGGCGATGATCGCCGCCTTGCGTTGCGCTGGCGTCAGCGATGGCGGCACCGCCGGGCCAGCCGGGATCGACAGGAGTTCCGCCAGCAACGGAATGGCGGTTGCATCGGACGCCGCGCGCTGCGCGAACAGGGCGGCGAGCTTCTCGATCCGCGCGTCGGGCAAATCCGCGGCGGCGAAGCGCGCCGCGCGCGCCAGATGCTGGATCACCGGATAAAGCGCGGTGTCGCTGTGGTAAGGCGAGCATTGCAGATGGACCTGCGCATGCGGCTCGCTCGCGAGCGCTTCCTGGAGCGCTTTGATCGAGCGCGACTTGCCGATCCCCGCCTCGCCGATCACGGTGACCATCTGTCCCTCGCCCTGGCGCGCGAGGCGCCAGCGATCGAGCATCAGCCCCATCTCGTGCGCGCGGCCGATGAGCGGCAGATCGCCGCTGGCGTGGATCGCGGCGAAACGGCTCTCGACCGACGCCTCGCGCACCACGCGCCACCCCGGCACCGGGCGTGCAAATCCCTTCATCTCGTGTTCGCCGGTGGCTTCGAGATCGAACCGACTGCCCAGAAGATGCCGGGTCGACTCGCTGATCAGAATAGTGTCGGGCGCGGCGAGCGCTTGAAGCCGCGCCGCGAGATTCGGGGTTTCGCCGACAATGCTGCGCTCTTGCGCGATCCCTGTGCCGACGATCTCGCCGACGACGACGAGGCCCGTGGCGATGCCGATCCGCGCCTGGAGCGGCCTGCCGTCGGGACGCGCGATGGCGCCGACTTCCGCCTGCATGTCGATCGCAGCGCGAACGGCGCGTTCGGCCGCATCCTCGAACGCGCGCGGAAAGCCGAAATAGGCGAGCACGCCGTCCCCCATGAACTTGGCGACGAAGCCGCCGAACCGCCCGATCGCGCCGGCGGCGGCATCCTGATAGCGCCGGATCATCGCGCCGAGAAGCTCGGGATCGACCGTGCCTGACAGCGCCGTGGAACCGACGAGATCGCAGAACAACACGGTGACTTGGCGCCGTTCGGCCTCGGCGGACGCCGTCGGGTCGAGCTTGGGACCGGAGGCGGGGACGAGCTTCGCCGAGCGCGGCCCGGCATCCACCGTGCGCTCCGCGATTGCCTTCCTCAATCGCCGACGATTGCCCAGCGACACCCCGAGCGCTGCCAGGTCTTGCTCCGTCAGCTCCGGCAGAATATCGAGATCGACGTCGTTCGCCTCGAACGCGTCGGCATATTGTTCGAAGTTGATCGAACGCAGCCAGGCGCGAAGATCGCTCATGCCGTCAGGTTCCCCAGGGCGCCGTGCAGCGCGCCGCGAATTGGCACGTTCGCGAGCATAGCCGATTTCAACCGGGCCCGATCTTTGCCAATGGGACGCCTTGATCGAACGCCTTGTCCGTAGACGCCCGGGCCGGACTTTCAGGGGCAAGCCGGCCGCTGCCGCATCGCCCACGCGCTTCCGGGCAAAGGCGCGCAGCCCGCGGGGCTGCCGCCACGAAAAGGGCCTTGACCCCCTTTATACTCATTCTTAGCATCATGCCGGTAAAATGCTCAATCTGAGCATATCAGACTGAGCCTATAAGGTGCTGAGCATAAAAGGTGGGTCATGCAGGACCAGATGGAGCGGATTGGGGAAGGGGGGCGGGGTCGGGCCATGGGTTTTCGCTCGATCTACCGCCATGGGTTTGCGCGTGTGGCGGCTTGCACCCTGGCGAGCAGCATCGCCGATCCCGCCAGCAATAGGGCGGCCATTCTCGCGGCGGCGCGCGCCGCCGACGCCCGCGGCGCGGCCCTGGCGATCTTTCCGGAGCTCGCGCTTTCCGGTTATGCGATCGAGGATCTCCTGCTGCAGGACGCGGTGCTCGACGCCGTTGAGGGCGCCGCCGCCGCGCTCATCGCCGAGAGCCGCGAGCTCCAGCCGGCGCTGGTGGTGGGGGCGCCGCTGCGCCATCGCGGCCGCGTCTACAACACGGCGCTGGTGCTGCACCGCGGCCGGCTGCTGGGGGTCGTGCCCAAATCCTATCTTCCGACCTACCGCGAGTTCTACGAGCGGCGGCAATGCGCGCCCGGCGACCTCGCCCGCGGCGAGACGCTCCGCTTTGCCGGCTTCGAAGTGCCGTTCGGCCCCGACCTGCTGTTCGCGGCGGAGGACGTGCCGGGCTTCGTGCTGCATGTCGAGATCTGCGAGGATGTCTGGGTCCCCATTCCGCCCAGTTCCGAGGCGGCGCTCGCCGGCGCGACGGTGCTGGCCAATATCTCGGGGAGCCCGATCACCATCGGCCGCGCCGACACGCGCCGGCTGCTCTGCCGCGCGCAGTCGGCGCGCTGCCTTGCCGCTTATCTCTACGCCGCCGCGGGCGCCGGCGAGTCGACCACCGAAGTCTCCTGGGACGGCCAGTGCACCGTGTTCGAGAACGGCACGCTGCTGGCCGAGAGCGAGCGCTTCCCGCTCGCCGCGCAGATGGCGCTCGCCGATATCGACCTCGACCGGCTGCGCCAGGAGCGCATGCGCATGGGGACGTTCGACGACAACCGCCGCACGCATGCCGCGCGCACCGAGGGCTTCCGCACCGTCGCCTTTCGCCTGGCGCCGCGGCCGGACGATATCGGGCTCGAGCGCAAGGTCGAGCGCTTTCCCTTCGTGCCCTCCGATCCCGCGCGGCTCGCCCAGGATTGCTACGAGGCCTACAACATCCAGGTGGCGGGCCTCGCCCAGCGCGTCGCGGCGACCGGCGTCAAGCGCCTGGTGATCGGCGTTTCCGGCGGCCTCGATTCGACCCAGGCGCTGCTCGTCGCGGCCAAGGCCGTCGACCGCCTCGGCCTGCCGCGCGACAGCATCATCGCCTGCACCTTGCCCGGCTTCGGCACCGGCGAGGTGACGCACGCCAACGCGCTCCGGCTCATCGCCGCGCTCGGCGCCAGCCATCGCGAGATCGATATCCGCCCGGCCGCGCAGAAGATGCTGGCCGATCTCGGCCATCCCTTCGCCCGCGGCGAGAAGGTCTACGATGTCACCTTCGAGAATGTTCAGGCGGGGTTGCGCACCGACTATCTCTTCCGTCTCGCCAACCATGAAGGCGGCTTCGTCGTCGGCACCGGCGATCTCTCGGAGCTCGCGCTCGGCTGGTGCACCTACGGCGTCGGCGACCAGATGTCGCATTACCATGTGAATGCCGGCGTGCCGAAGACGCTGATCCAGCATTTGATCCGCTGGGCGATCGGCGCCGGCGACTACGCGCCGCCGGTGCTGGAGACGCTCGAGGCGATTCTCGCGACCGAGATCTCGCCGGAGCTGGTGCCGGCCGACGCGGGCGGCGCGCTGCAGAGCACCGAAGCCGTGGTCGGACCCTACGAGCTCCAGGATTTCAACCTCTATCACCTGCTGCGCTTCGGCTTCCGCCCGTCCAAGATCGCGTTCCTCGCGCTTCATGCCTGGGGCGATCCCGCGCGCGGCGTCTGGCCGCCGGGCTATCCCGAGGCGCGCCGCCATGGCCATGATCTCGGCGAGATCCGCCATTGGCTGCGCGTCTTCCTCCACCGCTTCTTCGCCTTCAGCCAGTTCAAGCGCTCGGCCATGCCGAACGGCCCCAAGGTCAGCGATGGCGGTGCCTTGTCGCCGCGCGGCGACTGGCGCGCCCCCTCCGACGGCAACGCCCGCGCCTGGATCGAGGAGCTGGATGCGGAAGTGCCGGAGCGGTGAGGCGTTTTCAGAGGCGACCCGGTTCACGATCGAAAGGCCGATGGTGGATTGGGACGAGCGCGACAATCCGACGGTGGTGCGTTGCTGACGCCATGTGGGA
>DASQSR010000306.1:0-2428 GCA_035642295.1 Allostellaceae bacterium
GCAATCGCCACCAAGTACGGCCTCAGACCGCCCCGCCGACGCCACCTCGTCGGGCTCGCCCGCCGTATCGCCGTCCCGCTGGTCCAGCGACTGCCCAGCGTCAAGGCGCGGCTGTCGCGCGCCGCGGGCGGCCTCGTCGGCCGAGCTCGCTTCTCGCCGGAGGAATTGCGCGCCTCGCTCGACGCCAGCCTCGCGACGCTGCGCACCGACTACCTCGACGTCCTCCTGTTGCATGAGGCGGTGGTCGCCGATCTCGGCGACGCGCTCTTCGAGACGCTGGAGCGATGCGTCGAGCAGGGCAAGATCCGCCGGTTCGGCATCGGCAGCGAAGCCGCGGCTGCGGCGGAGATTTACCGTGCCGAGCGGCGCTTCTGTCCCGTGCTGCAGTTCGAATGGTCGGTGCTCAGTCGCGAGGCGCTCGACTATCCCGGCAGCCTGGTGATCACCCATCGCAGCCTGTCGGAGAATTTTCCACAGCTCCGCGCCTGGCTTGGAGCCAATCCCGCAGTCGCGCGCGCCTGGTCACGCGAACTCGGCTGCGACGTCGGGAGCGCCGCTATCCTTTCCCGCCTGATGCTGGCCGCGGCGCGACAGGCCAATTCCGGCGGGATCACCCTTTTCTCCTCGCGCAACCCAGAGAACATCAAGGCCAATGCATGGCTGATGCAGGATCAGCTTGTCCTTCGCCAGGGAGCGGCTCTTGCCGCATTGGTCGCCCGGGACGCGGCGGCGCTGTTGAAGCCGCCGCCCTTCGGCCGGTCCTCGGCGGCTCCGGTCGAGCAGGAATTCCGCCATGCTGATCGACCTGCGCCAAGTCCCGGATGAGGGGCCGATCAGCGCCGAGACGATCATCGTCGGATCGGGCGCGGTAGGCCTCACACTGGCGGTCGAGCTCGCCCGCGCCGGACGGGACGTCATCGTGCTCGAAGCCGGCGACCGCGGCGTGCAGGCCGAGTCGCAGCGCTTCTTCGACGCGGCGCGATGGCGGGAATGGCGGCTGCCGGGCCTCCACCTCGGTCGCTACCGCGCCCTCGGCGGCACCACCAACTTCTGGGGCGGCCAGCTTCTTCCGTTCGATCCGATCGTCTTCGAGGCGCGCCCCTGGGTGGCCGAGTCCGCCTGGCCGATCACGCGCGAGGCGCTCGATCCCTATTACGAGCGCGGCTATGCGCTGCTGGGCATGGCGCAGCACCTGCCGGACGAGATGGTCTGGGCACGCCTCAAGGTGGCTCCGCCCCCGTTGGGCGACGAGCTCGAGAGCGTCTTCAGTGCCTGGGTTCCGCACTCCAATCTCACCCGTCTGTTCCGGAGCGACATCGAAGCCGGCGCGAACCTGCGCGTCTTCCTCAATGCGCCCGTGGTGGCTCTCGATCTCGATGGCGACGGCGAGCGGATCGCCGGCGTGGTGGTTCGCACCGTCGGCGGCGCCGCGCGCCGCTTTTCGGCGCAGCGCGTGATCCTGGCGAATGGCACCATCGAAATCGCCCGGCTGATGAAGCTGACGCTCGCCGACGGGCGGCCGGCGCCGTGGAGCGCCAATCACTGGCTCGGCAAGGGTTTCATCGACCATCTCGACTGTCACGCCGGCCATGTCACGCCGCTGGACAAGCGGCGGTTTCACGACCTTTTCGAGAACGCCTATCTCGACGGCATCAAGTACTCGCCCAAGCTCAAGCTCTCCGCGCGCGCCCAGAAGGAGCGGAAATTGCTCGGCGTGGCGGCGTTCTTCCTCTTCGACTCGCGCCTGCAGGAGCATCTCGAGAATGCCAAGGTGCTGGTGCGCTCGCTGTTTCGCGGCCGGCTGCAGGGCCAGACCGTCCCCAACCCGCGTGAGCTCGTCTCCGCCCTGCGCGTCGCTCTGCCCATGATTGTCCGCTATCTGCGCTATCACCGGGTCTACAATCCCGCCGATCAAGGCGCTCAGCTGCGTCTGATGAGCGAGCAGCTGCCGCATCCCGAAAGCGCCCTGCACCTGGACCGGAAATGCGATGAGCTGGGCATGCCGATCGTCGAGATCGACTGGCGCATCGACGGACGGGAGATCGAAACGCTGGCGACGGTCAGCGAACGCGTCGTCGAGTTCCTGGAGCGGAACCAGCTCGCCAGAGTGCGCCTCGACCCCGCCCTGCGGGATCGCGACCCAAGCCTCCTCAAGCGGCTCAACGACTACTATCACCACATGGGGATGGCGCGCATGGCGAAGCGCGCGGCGGACGGTGTCGTCGACGCCGACCTCCGCGTGTTCGGAACCCGCAATCTTTATGTGGCCGGCGCCGCCGTCTATCCGACCTCGGGCTTCGCCAACCCGACCTTTACCGCGATCGCCCTTGGTCTTCGCCTGGCGGATATGATCGCCACCGGTCGCGCGAGCGCTTGACCAGCGCCGGGGCGAAGGATCGCGCTCGCGACCCCCCCGAGCGAGATGCGG
>DASQSR010000307.1:0-9986 GCA_035642295.1 Allostellaceae bacterium
TGGCCGCCTCCCTTGGTCTCTGGCCGATGGGATAGCGCGCGCGGGGGTGTTGTCAATCGCCGCGGGCAGAGGGCCGGCCGACAGCGCCGGTGGGGGGAAGATGCTCCACAGAATCCTGGAACGCGCGAATCGGCTCGACGGACTGCTGCGGCTGCGGCTCGGTCGCCTCTATTTCGTGATCCTCGCCGCCGGCTGTGTGATCGAGCTCATTCACCGGCTGCGCGAACGCCACCAGTTCATCCACACTGCCGGCAGCATGGTGGGCGTCGGGTTTGCCGTGGTGCTCTATGTCGTGCTGGTGCTGAACCAGGCCAGCGCGCTCTACGGCTATCTCGAGCGACGGCGCTCGCACAGCGCCCGGGACGATGCCTCGACCGGCTAGCCCTGCGCCGAATACCCGCCATCGACCGGGATCGCGGCGCCGGTGACGAAATCGGCGGCGTGGCTTGCCAGGAACACGGCAATGCCGGCGAGGTCCTCGGGCATGCCCCAACGCCCCGCGGGGGTGCGAGCCAGCACACGCTCGTGGAGCCCCGGCACTTCCTCGCGCGCCTGCCGCGTCAGGTCCGTGTCGATCCAGCCGGGCAGCACGGCATTCACCTGGATGTTGTCCTTGGCCCAGGCGCTGGCGAGGGCGCGCGTCAACTGGACGATGCCGCCCTTGCTCGCGGAATAGGGCGCGGCATAGGCGCTGCCGAAGAGCGACATCATCGAGCCGATATTGATGATCTTGCCGCCGCCGCCGCGCGCCATCTCGGGATAGGCGGCCTGGGCGCAGACGAAGGCGCTCGAAAGGTTGGTGACCAGCACCGTGTTCCATTCCTGGATCGTGTACTCCTCGGGGCGCTTGCGAATATTGATGCCGGCATTGTTGACGAGGATGTCGATGCCGCCAAAGGCCTGCACCGTCGCGGCGATGAGCGAGCGGCAGGATTGCTCATGGGTGACATCGGCGACGATGCCGGCAACCTTTGTGCCCGCCTCGCGCAGGCCGGTGGCGGCGTTTTCCGTCTTCTCCTTGTCGCGGCCGACGATGACCACGGTGGCGCCCGCCTGGGCGAGGCCCTTCGCCATGCCGAGGCCGATGCCGCCATTGCCACCGGTGACGATGGCGACGTGTCCGCCGAGATCGAAAAGCCGCATGGTTTCCTCCTGTGCCGATCGGATGATAGGCTGCGCTTCCGAAGCAGGGAAAGGGTCGCCAATGTTCGTGCCGGATCTGCTCAAGGGCCGCTCGATCCTGGTCACAGGCGGCGGCACGGGGCTCGGCAAGGTGATGGGGCGCCGCTTCATGTCGCTCGGCGCCGAGCTGATGATCTGCGGCCGGCGCGAGGCGGTGCTGGCCGCGACCGCGCAGGAACTCGAGGCGGAGTTCGGCCGCCCCGTGCGCATGCATCGCGTCGACCTGCGCCAGGCCGAAGCGGTCGAGGAGCTGATGGAGACCGCGTTCCGCGATCGCCCGCTCGACATCCTCGTCAACAACGCCGCCGCCAATTTCGTCGCGCGCACCGAGACCCTGTCGAGCCGTGCCGTCGATGCCGTGCTCGACATCACGTTGCACGGCACGCTCTATTGCACGCTCGCCGCCGGCAAGCGCTGGATCAGACACAGCCATCCCGGCACGGTGCTCAGCATCTTGACCGGCGCCGCTTTCCATGGCTCGCCCTATGCCGTGCCCTCGGCCATGGCCAAGGCGGGGGTCCTCGCCATGACGCGCAGCCTTGCGGTCGAATGGGGACCGAAGCGCATCCGGTTCGTTGCGATCTCGCCCGGCAACTTCCCGACGCCGGGCGCCAGCGAACGCCTGGTGCCGGGCGATGTCCGGCCCGAGGAGCACGGCACGAACAACCCGCTGGGCCGACCCGGTCGTCACGAGGAGCTCGGCGACCTTGCCGCCTTCCTCGTCTCCGATCGGGCCGGCTACCTCAACGGCGAGGCGGTGATCATCGATGGCGGGCGCTGGCTCAAGGGCGCCGGCACCTTCTCGTCGTTGGAGCGGCTCTCGGAAGAGCAATGGGCGGCGATGCGCGAGCGCGGCCGGGGCGGGCGCGATGGCTGAGGCCGATCCCATCCCCGGCGATTGCCGGGGGATGAACTTCTTCGAGAGCGACGCCGGGCTGCGCCAGCTCCTGCCGCATTATCTCGCACCAAAGGCGCTTCGGCATTTCCTGCCGCATTTCGCGCGGATGGGCGCGCTGGCGGGCAGTGCCATCGACGAATTGGCGGCGATCGCCGACCGGAACCCGCCGGTGCTCCATGCGCGCGACCGGCTCGGCCACGACGAGGACTGGATCGAGTACCACCCCGCCTATCGCGACCTGGAGCGGATCGCCTTCGAAGCGTTCGAGCTGCCGGTCATGAGCCACCGCCCGGGCGTCCTCGGCTGGCCTGAGACCGTGCCGCCCGTGGCGAAATACGTCTTCCAGTACCTCTTCGTCCAAGCCGAGTTCGGGCTGATGTGCCCGGTGAGCCTCACCGACACCTCGATCCATTTGATCCGCGCTCATGCCGAGGGCGAGACGCGCGATCATCTGCTGGGGCGGCTGCTGGCGGATGATCCGGCGCGGCGCTGGAAGGCGGCGCAGTTCATCACCGAGAAGACGGGCGGCTCCGATATCGGCGCGGTCGAGACGGTGGCGCGCAGCGACGGCAGCACGTGGCGCATTGAGGGCGACAAATGGTTCTGCTCCCATGCCGACGCCGATGTGGCGCTGCTGCTGGCGCGGCCCGAAGGGGCGGCTGCGGGAACCGCAGGCCTCGGCCTCTTCGCCTTGCCGCGGCGGCGGAAAGACGGGACGCGCAACGCCTATCGCATCCTGCGCCTCAAGGACAAGCTCGGCACGCGCTCGATGGCGAGCGGCGAAATCCGTCTCGAGGGTGCCGAGGCCTATCCCATCGGGCCGCTCGACCGCGGCTTCAAGGCGATGCTCGAGCAGGTGAATTTGTCGCGCCTGTCGCACGGCGTGCGCGCCGCGGCGATGATGCGGCGCTGCCTCAACGAGGCGCTTGCCGCCGCCAACGGACGCCGCGCCTTCGGCCGCCGGGTGGCGGATTTCCCGCTGATGCGGCGCCAGCTCTTGAAGCTGATGGTGCCGGCGGAGCAGGCGCTCTCGATGGTGCTCTTCGCCGCGGCGGCAATGGGCGAGGGGCGGCGCGATCTCCTGCGCGTATTGACGCCGCTCATCAAATTTCGCGCCTGCCGCGACAACATCGCGGTCGCCACCGGCGCCATGGAAGCGCGCGGCGGCAACGGGTACATCGAGGAGTGGGTGACGGCGCGGCTCGTGCGCGACGCGCAGATCGGTGTGCTCTGGGAAGGCACCAGCAACATCATCGCGCTCGATCTCGTCGGTCGCGCGGTGGGGCGCGAGGGCGCTCATCGCGCCCTGGCGCAGCGCCTCTCCGAGCAGCTCGGCGGCGCCGGTCTGCCGCCGGCCTATCGCCGGCGCCTGGGCGGCGCGCTCGACCGTGCTTTTTCGCTCGCCGAGGACGTCGCCCGCGATCCCGGCGCCGAGGCCGAGGTGCGGCACGCCGCGAGCGCGCTCTACCATGCGGTGAGCGCCGTCCTACTGGCCGCCGAAGGCGCGCGCGATCCCGCCGATGCGCGCCGCGCCTTGCTGAGCCGCTTCGTGCTGGAGCACCGCTTGGCGCCGCGCGATCCGCTCGCGCGCGCCGAAGCGGCGTGGGAGGCGAAAGCGGGGGAGCTGCTGCTTGCGGGAAGACCGGTGGCGCTCGCGGAAGCGGCGGCGCTGCTGAGTTAGGTCTCAGCCGTCACTTCTCGCCGCGATAGGTGACGCGCCAGATCGTGCCATTGGCGTCCTCGCTGACGAGGAGCGCGCCGTCGGCGGCGACCGCGACGCCGACCGGCCGGCCCCAGACGGCATCTTCCGCCGCGATGAAGCCGGTCATGAAGTCTTCGTAGGTGCCGGTCGGCTTGCCTCCGGACATGCGCAGCCGGACGACCTTGTAGCCGGTGCGCTGGCTGCGATTATAGGAGCCGTGCAGCGCGACGAAGGCGTCGCCGCGATAGGCTGCCGGGAATTGCCGGCCGGTGTAGAACGCGATCCCGAGCGGCGCCGAGTGGGCTTGCAGCAGCACGTCGGGCGTGGTCACGGCTTCGACGAGGTCCGGCCGTTGGCCGCGATGAAAGGGATCCTCGTGCGGGCCGATGTAGTACCACGGCCAACCGTAAAATCCGCCTTTCTGTATGCGCGTGACAAAGTCGGGGACCAGATCGTCACCGAGCTGATCGCGCTCATTGTTGGTGCACCATAGGCTTTTGCTGCGCGGCTCGACCGCCATGGCGACGCAGTTGCGCAGTCCGGTGGCGAACGGCTCCGGGTCGCCGCCATCAGGATTGACGCTGAGCACCAGCGCCCGGTTCTCCTCCTTGCCCCAGGCCGCGCCGGTGCCGTGCGTCATCTCGAAACGGCCGATCGCTTCGCTGTCGCGCGGCGCCAAGCCTTCGGCGTCGTTGGAGAGCGAGCCTACCGCGACGAAGAGGCGGCGATCATCCGGTGAGAAGACGAGGTCTCGCGTCCAATGCCCTTCGACCGGCAAGCCGCGCAAAACGGTCTCCGCCGGCCCGCGGGCGACACGGTCGCCCGTGTGGTAGGGAAAGCGCAGCACGGCGTCGGTGTCGCCGATATAGACGAAGCGGGGATCCGTGCCGGACGGGTAGAAGGCGATACCGAAGGGAAGATTGAGCCCCTCGGCGAAGACCTCGCTGCTGAGCGTGCCGCTGCTGTCGGCGTGCAGAACGCGGATGCGGCCTGCCTTGCTTTCGGCGACAAAGATGTCGCCGTTGGGCGCGACCTTGATCTGGCGCGGATGGTCGAGACCGTTGGCGAAGATCTCGGCGGCGAAGCCGCGCGGCAGCTGCGGCCAGTCGTGCGGCGGCCGCGGCACGATCTTCGGGATCGCGATCGTCGGCGGCGTGGCGAACGGGGCCGGCATGTCCGCGGGCGTGATGCGCCGCGCGAGCCCGGGGCGGTCGGCGTGCCAATCGGCGAAGCGCTTGTCATGCGGCCGAAGCGCGGCGGGGGCGGAAACGCGGATGGCGAGGAAGGATGCGGCAACAACCAGCAGCGCGGCCAGCACCAGCAGCAGTGGCCTCGGCATGTCGACCTCGTATTCGCTCAGCGGTGAAACGTGCTGGCTGGGGCAAAACGAGATAGGACCTCAGAACATTACGCTGCGGGCGAGGCGTCCATCCCTAAGGACAGCACAATCTCTGCCTGCGGCAGCGGTACAACGCCGCCGCCTCGCCTTGCGCTCCATTTGCTCTGGTGGCGCGCCGGTCCCGGCTCGGGCGCCGAGCATATCACTGTCCTTGGCGCGGAGGAAATCCAGCCTCGGTTGCGTCGCTGACGCGGCGGTTTGACTCTTCTCGCCGGCGAGCGTCACATAGCGGGCCATAACGCTATCCATCGGGAGGGACGAGGCGATGCCGACGATCGATTCCCAGGTGCACGCTTACGAACGCAATCATCCCGGCCGCCCCTGGGTCGGCAGCCTTCACGGGCCGCCGGAGGTCACCGGCGATCAAATGGTCGCGGCGATGGACGAGGTCGGGGTTGATGGCGCGCTGCTCGTCTCGCCCTATGCGATGTACCGCTTCGACGGCAGCTATGCGCTCGACGTAAACAAGGCTCATCCGGGGCGCTTCGGCTTGATCAAACCGTTCGACCCGACGGATGCTGCCGTGGCCGACAGGATTGGCGAGTGGGCGGCGCTCGACGGGACGGTCGGCGCTCGCATCATGCTGAGCCGGGGCGTGACCGACGATCCCGCCGATCCCGGCCTCGGCCGCATCTTCGCCGCCGGCGCGCGGCACGGGCTGCCGGTCAATCTCCTGTGCTGGGGCCGGCTGGCCCAGGCCGAGGCGCTGGCCAAGCGGCATCCGGAGACGAGGGTGGTGATCGATCATCTCGGGCTGCAGCAGCCCTTCGAGCCGCCGCCGCCGGCGCAGCCCTTCGCCGAGCTGCCCGCCGTGCTCGGCCTGGCGAAATGCGACAACGTCGCGATCAAGATCAGCGGCGCTTGCACCCTCTCGCATGAGCCGTTCCCCTACCGCGATATCCGGGAGCCGCTCTTCCGCATCTTCGACGCCTTCGGCTTCGATCGCTGCATGTGGGGCACCGACTGGACGCGCGCCGTCGCGTTGCTCACCTACAAAGAGGGTGTCGAGGCGTTCCGCGTCATGGATCGCCTCACCGACAGCGAGCGCGCCGCGCTCATGGGCGGAACGCTGGCGCACATCTACGACTGGTCGCCGACGAAGAAGAAAGCCTGAGCGGGAGGGTCAGTCCCCCGCCGGGAGATCGTTGAGGCTGCCGGCGCGGTCGCGGATGTCGAAGCCGCCCGACTGGCGCCGCCACAGCCGCGCATAGGTGCCGCCGCGGCGGAGCAGCTCGGCATGGGCGCCGGTCTCGACGATGCGCCCGTGGTTCAGCACGACCAGGCGGTCCATGCGCGAGATCGTCGACAGCCGGTGCGCGATGGCAATCACCGTGCGCCCTTTCATGAGATCGTCGAGCTGCTCCTGGATCGCCGCCTCGACCTCGGAATCGAGCGCCGAGGTCGCCTCGTCGAGGATCAGGATCGGCGCGTTCTTGAGAATGACGCGGGCGAGCGCGACGCGCTGCCGCTGGCCGCCGGAAAGCTTGACGCCGCGCTCGCCGACATGGGCGTCCATGCCGCGCCGTCCCTGCCAATCCTCGAGCGCCTCGATGAAATCGAGCGCATGGGCGCGCCGTGCCGCCTCGTAGACCTCGTCCTCGCCGGCCTCGGGCCGGCCGTAGCGGATGTTGTCGCGGATCGAGCGATGCAGCAGCGAGGTGTCCTGCGTCACCATGGCGATATGGCTGCGGAGGCTCTCCTGGGTGACGCCGGCGATGTCCTGCCCGTCGATGAGGATGCGCCCCTCTTCGAGCTCGTAGAAGCGCAACAGGAGATTGACCAGCGTCGACTTGCCCGCGCCCGAGGGCCCGACGAGACCCACCCGTTCGCCCGCCGCGATGGCGAGATCGATGCCGTGCAGCACGCCGCGGCTCGTGCCGTAGCCGAAGCGCACCTCTTCGAAGCGAACGGCGCCGCGCCCGATGCGCAAGGCCACGGCGTCCGGGCGATCCGGCATCTGGCGTGGCACGGCGATCGAGCGCATGCCGTCCTGGACGGTGCCGACATTCTCGAAGATGGACGTGACGCTCTGCGCCACCCAGCCCGCCATGTTGGCGATCTGCCAGGCGAGCGGCACGGCGGTCGCGACGATGCCGACGTTGATCCGGCCGCGCGACCACAGCCACATCGCGACCGCCGCCGTGCCCACCAGCAGCCCCGCGTTCAGCAGGTTGAGGGTGAGGCCGAGCGTGGTCATCAGCCGCAATTGACGGCGGAAGGACTGCGTGTGGTCGTCGACGGCGGCGCGAACGAAGGCATCCTCGTCGCGCGGCCGGGCGAACAGCTTCACCGTCAGGATATTGGTGTAGCTGTCGACGATGCGGCCGGTGAGGGTCGAGCGCGCTTCGGAGACGCGCCGCGAGCGCGAGCGCAGCTGCGGCACGAGGTGCCGCAGCGTCACCGCATAGCCGGCGAACCACAGCACCACCGGCACGGCGAGGCGGAAATCGCGCGAGCCCAGCAGCACGATCGCCGTGCTGCCATAGATCAGGATGTACCAGACGGCGTTGGTGCCGACGACGACGCTTTCGCGCAAGGACGGGCCGGTCTGCATCACGCGATTGGCGATGCGGCCGGCGAAGTCGTTCTGGAAGAACGTCCAGCTCTGGCGCACCACGTGGTAATGGTTCTGCCAGCGCACGAGGTTGGTGAAGCCGGGATTGATCGCCTGATTGGTGATGAGCTGTTGGACGAAGATCGCCGCCGGCCGCAAGATCAGCAGCACCGCGGCCATGCCGGCAAGCTGCGGCCAGGCGTCGCGAAGCAAGTCGGCCGGGGCCTGGCGCGAGGCCAAGGCCACGAGCCGGCCGATGAAGACCGGAATGGTGGTGTCGAGGAGAGCGACGAGCGATCCGGCGACGAACAGCGCGCCGACGAGGTGACGCACCTGCCGCGCATGGTACCAATAGAACGCGGCGAGGCCCGGCGGGGGCGTAGCGTCCGGCGAGGCGGCGGTGGGCTCGAGCAGCCTCTCGAACAGGCGGAACATGACCATCAGGGCAATCTCTCGCGCCGTTTATGGAGGATTCCGGCGGCTGAAGCCATCGCCAGGCTGGATCAAGTTTCAGTTCCGATCATTTCCGCGCCCGCATTCCCGTCCGGAGCGCCTGCCGAACGGTAATACGCGCCTATGCGGCGAAATCATCCCTCGGGCGGGATCGCCCCGGTCTGGGCGGTGATGCGGCCATAATGCTCGATCCGCCGATGACGGGCGAAATCGAAGACCGTGGTCTTGCCGAAAACCGTAGCGTCGAGATCGCAGGCGTGGATGACGAGCTCGTCCGCTTCGCTCCGCCCTTCGGCGACGATCTCGCCGCTGGGATCGACGATCATGCTGCCGCCCATGAGATGGTGGCCGTCCTCGACGCCGGCCTTGGCGACGGCGACGACCCAGGTCGCGTTCTGATAGGCGCCGGCCTGCAGCGACAGGCGGTGATGGAACATGCGCTGCGTTGCGCCTTCGGCGTTGCGCTGTGGGTTGGTCGAGGGCGTGTTGAAGCCGAGGAGGATCATCTCGACCCCTTGCAGGCCCATGACGCGCCAGGTCTCCGGCCAGCGCCGGTCGTTGCAGATGCACATGCCGAAGATGCCGCCGGCCATGCGCCAGACCGGAAACCCGAGATCGCCCGGTTCGAAATAGCGCTTCTCCAGATGCTGGTGCGTGCGCTCGGGATCGAAGTCTTCATGCCCCGGCAGGTGGACCTTGCGGTATTTGCCGACGAGCCGGCCGGCCTTGTCGATCAGGATCGAGGCGTTGAAATGACGACCGTCGGGCGTCAACTCGGCATAGCCGAGGCTGAGGGCGACGCCGCGGGCCCGCGCGGCCTCGAACAGCGGCCGCGTCGCCTCGCCCGGCATCTCGCGCTCGAACCAGAGATCGGCCTCGGCGCGATCCGCGTAATACCAGCGCGGAAAAAAGGTGGTGAGCGCGAGCTCGGGATAGACGATGAGGTCGCAGCCTTGCGCCGCGGCTTCTTCCAGGAGGGCGAGCATGCGCGCGACGACGGCGGCCCGGGTCTCCGCCTTCTGCACGGGTCCGAGCTGGGCGGCGGCGACTTTGATCACGCGCATCGGGGCCTCCGCGCTTTGCCGTCGATCAGTCGTAGCCCGGCGGCGGCACGAAGCCGCGATAGTCGCGCTCGAGCAGCTCGGCAAGGCGGATCGTGGTGAGATCGCCGTATTGGGGACCCGCGATCTGGACGCCGATCGGGAGACCGTCCGGGCTCGCGCCGATCGGCGCGGCCGTGGCGGGGAGATAGAAGGCGCAGGTATAGCCGGCCCAGAACAGCTGATCGGTGGTCGGGACGCGCTTGCCGTT
The DNA here is from genome assembly GCA_035642295.1 of Allostellaceae bacterium. Classification (GTDB taxonomy): domain Bacteria; phylum Pseudomonadota; class Alphaproteobacteria; order ATCC43930; family CGMCC-115725; genus DAHUYF01. Next base: position 9,500 of record DASQSR010000307.1, read on the forward strand.
GACGGTGATGGTCCGCTCCCAGCGCTCGCCCTCCTGGTCGTGCGGCGGCGCGGCCGAGGCGGCGACCGGGCAGAGAAAGACGTCCCAGTCGCGGAAGAACTCGGCCCAGGCGAGGCGCATCCGGTGCCGCTCCTCGTTGGCGCGCAGCCAGTCGCGATGATGCATGGTGTTGGCGCGCTGCATCTGCGCGTAATAGCTCTCGTCGGCGGGGCTGAACGCCTTCGCCTCGTGCTGCGCCGCGGCGAATTGCGCGTCCGAGATCCGTGACGAGGTGGCAGCGCGCAGCAGCTGGATATAGACCCTGTGGGCGTGCGCTGCGTCGATTGCCGGCCGCGCCCGGTCGCTTACCGTGGCGCCGGCCTTGGCGAGGAAATCGGCGAGCTTCTGCAGCTGGTCCTGAACGGCGCGATCGACCTCGGAACAGGGGTGCTCGAGCATCAGCGCGACCTTGAAGTCGGACAGACGCTGCTGCTTTGCCGCCGGGAGC
>DASQSR010000308.1:0-3945 GCA_035642295.1 Allostellaceae bacterium
CGCTCATTGAGCCGAGGGCTTGGCGGCGCCGGATTTGGCCGCGGGGTGGTGGCGGCGGTGGTGATGGCCGAAAACGGCATCGGCATTCGTCTTCTGCTCGGGCGACATGCTGTCGTAGAGCGTCGCGAACGCCGACACCAGCTGCGGCAGGGTCTTGGCGTGGGCCTCGACGGTCGCCTGATAGGCCTTGAGGTCATCGACCGCGTTCGTGGCGGCTTTCCGCTCCTTATAGGCGGGCTCCACCGACTCGGCGTCGGCGCGCATCGCGTCGGCGACGGCCTGCCATTGCGTCGCCTGCGCCGGCGTGATCTTGAGCTGGGCATGGAGCCGGTCGATCTTCTTGTCGATCCAGCTGGGCTTGGCGGGCGCCGCGTTCATCGCCGGCGCGGCGGGCTGGGCGGGGGCTTGCGTCGCCTGCGCCAGCAGCAGCGCCGTCGCCGGGCGGTCCGCGGCCGTGGCGGCGGCGGTTCCCACCAAGAGCGCGGCGGCGAGCAAAGCGGCGGCGCTAAGGCCGCGGGCGGCCGGGTGCGTGAGCTCGATCATCTGGGGTTTCCCGTCTCCTGTTGTTTGGAAAGAACGCCGGTCGGCCCGGCTAGTCCGAGACATATGAGCGATTTGCCCACCGGACTTTCCCCGGCGCACCTTATCGACGGGCAGCGCCGCCGGTAAGGGAAATTCCGGGCAAGGCCAAATGGTAGGACAAAAACGCCGCCGCCGCCATCGCGGCAATGATCGCCGCCATCGGCCGCGGCGTGCCGTCGAAGAGGGCATTGACGACGTAGCCGGCAAGGCTGCCGCCCAGCATCTGCATCGCGCCGAGGAAGGACGCGCCGAGGCCCGCCATGTCGGGCAGCGGCTCCATCGCCGCGGCAATCGCATTGGGCATGCACAGCCCTTGCGCTGCGACATAGGCGAGCATGGCGAGGGTCAGCCACAACGGCCGGCCGCCGCCGGCAAGACCCGCCAGCAGCATGGCGCCGCCGGCGGCGACGAGCAGGGCGAGGCCGAAGCGGAGCACGCGCTCGGGCGGGCGACGGCGGACGAGGCGGCCATTGGCCAGCGCGCCGAGGACGATGCCGAGCGCGCTCCCCGCGAAATAGAGACCGAACCGATCGGCCGGTACGCCATAGACCTCGATATAGACGAAGGGCGAGCCGGAGATGAAGGCGAACAGGCCGGCGAAGATGAAGCTGTTGATCAGCATGTAGCCGACGCAGTGCCGGCTCCCGAAGAAACGCCGCGCCTTGGCGAGAAGGCGCGCGAACTCGAGCGCGCGGCTGTCCGGCAGCGCCAGCGATTCGGCAAAGCCGTACCAGGTGACGAGCAACAGCGTCACCCCGAACACGCCGAAGGCGACAAAGATCGCGCGCCAGCCGAAGAGATCGAGCAGCACGCCGCCGAGCAGCGGCGCCACCATCGGCGCCACGGCGAAGACCAGCATGACATAGGAGAGCATCTGCGCCGCGCGCACGCCGCTGTAATGGTCGCGGATGATGGCGCGGCCGAGGATCGGGCCGACGCAGCCGCCGACGCCCTGGAGGAGGCGCGCGGCGATCAGCAGGTGGATGCTCGGCGCCAGCGCGCAGGCGAAGCCGCAAAGCGCATAGAGGGCGAGGCCGGCAAGCAGCAGCGGCCGCCGGCCGAAGCGATCGGAGAGCGGCCCGTAGAAGAGCTGCCCGCCGCCGTAGCCGAGGACGAAGAGGCTCAAGGTCAGCTGCACGCTGTCGGGCGGCGCGGCGAAGATGCGCGACAGCGTCGGCAGCGCCGGCAGGCTCATATCGGTGGCAAACGCGGTCATCGCCGTGAGCCCACCCAGGAGAAGGGTGAAGGCGAGCGAGCCCGCTCTCAGCATCGGCATCGGCGGCGGGCGCTCAGGTCGGATTTTCGAGGCTCAACACGCCGCGATCGTAGTCATAGGCGAAAAGCTCGGCGTAGCGGCCCCAATTGATCATCGTCTCCAGCACCTCGTGCGCCTCCTCCTCGGAGAGATGATCCTCGAGCTCGGCGAGGAAGCGCGCTTCGGGCGCGCTGTGGCCGGGGCGCTCGTCCAGCACCTTGCGGATATGCGCCGCCAGCGGAATCGAGCGGCGGAGCTGGTCGGCGAAAATCTGCTTGCGCGTCTGCAGGTCGGCCTCGGCGAAGCCGCGGCCGACGGGCGTCGCCCAGATGTCGCCGCCGGCCACCTGGGCGAAGCCGAGGAGCTGCAGCGCCTCGACCAGGACGAACAGCGATTCGTCCTCGATATGCTCGCTCTCGACGAGATGCGGCAGGTCGGCGCGGCCGGAATAAGGCGGCGCCGAGAGCGCATCGAGCAGGCCGACGAGCTGCTGGATCGAGGCGGCGGGGAGGCGGTAGCCGACGCCGATGGTCTCGACGCCGCGCAGGCCGCGGCGGCCCGGCTCGCGCCCGGGGACGGTGGTGAGGACGGCGTAGACCTCGTCGACGATCTGGCGGACGCGCGCACCGGCAACGTCGCGCGGCCGCGGCAGCGCCACCTTGATCTCGGCGCGGATATGACCGGGGTCGCTGCCGAAGATGATGATGCGGTCGGCGATCTCCACCGCCTCCTCGATGTTGTGCGAGACGAGAATGATGCCTTTGGTCGGCACGCGCCGCTCGAGCCAGAGATCCATGAGGTCGCCGCGCAACGTTTCCGCCGTCAGCACGTCGAGCGCCGAGAAGGGCTCGTCGAGCAGCAGGACATCGGGATTGACCACGAGCGCGCGGGCGAAGCCGACGCGCTGGCGCATGCCGCCCGACAGCTCCTTGGGATAGGCGGATTCGAAGCCGTCGAGACCGATGAGGTCGATCGCCTTCAGCGCGCGCTGGCGCCGCTCGCCGCGCGGCACGCCCTGCGCTTCGAGGCCGAGCTCGACATTGCCGAGCACGGTGAGCCAGGGGAAGAGCGCGAAGGTCTGGAACACCATGGCGATGCCGTACGCCGGCCCCTCCACGATCGCGCCGCGATAGGCGACGCGGCCTTCGCTGGGCGGGGTGAGACCGGCGAGGACGCGCAGGAAGGTCGACTTGCCCGAGCCGGACTTGCCCAGGATGGCGACGATCTCGCCCTCCCGCAGCGCGAAATCGACGTGGTCGAGCACGAGCCGGCCGGAGGTCTCCGCCGTCTGATAGGTCTTGCACACTTTCTCGGCGCAGATGAGGCGGCCGTCATCGGGCATCATTACGTCTCGTCAGTCCAGGCGCAGCCGCTCTTCGGCGAGGAGATAGAGCCGGCGCCAGAGCAGGCGGTTGAACAGCAGAACATAGAGGCAGAGCACGCAGATGCCCAGCGCGATGCGGGGAAAATCGCCCTTTTCCGTCGCCTCGGCGATATAGGCGCCGATGCCGGTGGCGACGAGCGTGACATTGCCCCAGCGCACCACCTCGGCGACGATGCTGGCGTTCCACGAGCCGCCCGACGCGGTCACCGCGCCGGTAACGAAGGCGGGGAAAATGGCGGGCAGAACGAGACGGCGCCACCACAGCCAGCGCGAGACGCCGAGATTGCTGGCGACGAACTGGTAGTCGGTCGGCATCGCCAGGGTACCGGCGATGACGTTGAAGAGGATGTACCACTGCGTCCCGAGGATCATCAGCGGGCTCAGCCAGATCTCGACATTGAGGTGGAAGCGCAGGATGCCGACGACGGCGACGGGGAAGAAGAGGTTCGCCGGAAACGCCGCCAGGAACTGCACGATCGGCTGGACGCGCCGGGCAAGGCGCGGCCGGAGCCCGATCCAGACGCCGATCGGGACCCAGATGAGCGCGGCGACGACGATCAGCACGACGACCCGCGCCAGGGTGCAGAGGCCGAGCAGGAAGACATGCAGCACCTCGCCGAGGCCGACCTCGCTCTCGACGAAGCGGGCGATGTCGAAGAGCGCGTAGGCGACGCCGACGAGCAGCGCGCCGTTCCAGACGAGATCGACGGCGCGGCCGCCGGGC
>DASQSR010000309.1:0-8689 GCA_035642295.1 Allostellaceae bacterium
AGGCCCTGCGCCTCCCCACACTGATCGTGCAGGGCAGCAACGACGTCATTATCCCGACGATGAACTCCTACGTCCTGCAGCAGAAGCTGCCGAACGCGCAGCTTATCCTCTACCCGGACGCCAATCACGGCTCCTTCTATCAGTACCCGGAGCTATTCGTGGCCCATGCCACCCAGTTCCTCGATGCGGGGTTCAAGAGGCTCGACGGCACATCCGAAAGCCTGCCCTTCCCTGCACTGCCCTCTTCCGACTGAACTCCGCTCATCTCGTTACTTTGAAAGGGCAACTCCCATGGCAAACCTAAGCAACAAGACCGCACTCGTCACTGGCGCTTCCCGCGGCATCGGCGCCGCCATCGCCAGGAGGCTGGCCGCTGACGGCGCCAGCGTTGCGATCACCTATACCAAGGGCGCCGATGCTGCCGCGCGAGTGGTGAAGGACATCGAAGGCGCCGGCGGCAAGGCCATAGCGATCCACGCGGATGCAACCGACCACAAGGCCGTCGCCGCCGCGGTGGAAAAGACGGTCAAGACTTTTGGCCGGCTCGACATCCTGGTGAACAATGCGGGCACCGCCATCCCCAAGCCCTTCGAAGAGGCCACCCTGGAGGAACTGGATCGGGTGGTCGATATCAACCTGCGCGGCGTATTCATCGCCACCCAGGCGGCGCTCAAGCACCTGCAGAAGGGCGGCCGCATCATCAGCATCGGCTCCTGCGTGGGCGAGCGGATGATGACGCCTGGCCTAGCGGCTTACTCCGCGACCAAGGGTGCGGTGAAAATGTTCACGCAGGGCCTGGCCCGTGAGGTCGGTCCTCGCGGCATCACGGTCAACAATGTCCAGCCCGGTCCCATCGATACCGACCTCAATCCCGTCGCAGGCGACTGGGCGAAGCCGCAGATCGCCAACACGGCACTGAAGCGGTACGGCAGCGTAGAGGACATCGCCGCGATGGTGGCCTTCGTCGCTGGTCCGGAAGCGAGCTACATCACAGGTGCCAATCTAACGGTCGATGGCGGCACCAACGCCTGAGGAGTTTGATCATGGTCAATCTTTCCGGAAAGACGGCGCTGGTCACAGGCACCTCACGCGGCATCGGCCGCGCCAGTGCGCTTGCGCTCGCCAGGATGGGGGCGCAGATTCTTGTCCACTAGCTGGATCGCGCTACGTGCGCTTGCTACTTGCCGCGGCAAAACTCTGAGGGGTGCTGTGCTAGTCTCGGCCTGCCGCTCTTTGACATCGTGAACGCCCCTCCTCGCTGCCTCGCCCGCGAAAGCGGGCGCACAGGGGGCGCAAGCGCGATCAGCGAGGCGCGACGACTTTCTCAGGGACAGCCGATAAAATGCGCGGAGCACACCGCTTTTTCGCCGGCGGCAGAGCGCCGAGTGATTCCCTGACTCCCGCGAAAAAAAGAGTCAATGTTGTACAACAGTGAATCACTGTTTTCCCCGGGGGATCAGACCGAAGAGAGCCGTGCCCGCCAGCGCGCCAGCGCGTCGCTGAGGCCGCGCGCGACGCTGCGCCGCTCGGCCGGCCCCAGGAAGCTGCCGACCACCAGCGTCCGGCCGTGCGAGGTCAGCATCAGGCGGTTGGTGTCCTCGTCCTCTTCCTCGAAGCGGACGCGCAGCCAGAAGGGCTGGAACTGCCAGCGCCGGCGCTCGCCATAGATGTTGATGCGGTCGACGGTGAGGCTCTCGTCGGTGAGGCGCAGCTCCTCGCTCTGCCGTGCCTGGCGGTAGCTGAGGCGGAAGGCGAGCCAGACGAGGCCGACATCGAGACCGAAGAACGGGCTGACCGGCCAGGCGCCGTGCAGCACGAAGAAGAGGCTGACGCCGAAGCTGACCGCCGCCAGCAGCAGCATCAGGACCGTGAACCCGCGCGGCGGCAGGCTGCGATGCGGCTTCAGCACCGCCTGGTATTGGACGCCGGGTGTGGTTTCGGCGCAATCGGTCATCGCATTACGATAGGCCAGCCTCTCCCCGAGGTAAACGTCGCTTTCGCCCCTCTCGTCCCCTGGGCTAAGCTTGCGCCATGAGCCCCAAGGATGTTGACGAGTTCTTCCGCCGCCTCGCCGAGGAGCGGCCCGATCCGCGCAGCGAGCTCGACTACATCAATCCCTACACGCTGCTGGTTGCGGTCGTGCTCTCCGCGCAGTCGACCGATGCCGGCGTCAACAAGGCGACGGCCCCGCTCTTCCAGCGCGTAGAGACGCCGCAGCAGATGCTCGAGCTCGGCGAGGCGGGCTTGCGCGGCTACATCAAGACGATCGGCCTCTTCAACACCAAGGCCAAGAACATCATCGCCCTCAGCCGCGCGCTGCTCGAGCAATATGGTGGCGACGTGCCGGCGACGCGCGAGGCCTTGGAGGAGCTGCCGGGCGTCGGCCGCAAGACCGCCAATGTCGTGCTCAACGTCGCCTTCGGCCGGCCCGTCATCCCGGTCGACACCCATGTCTTCCGCGTCGCCAACCGCACCGGCCTCGCGCCGGGCAAGACGCCGCTGCTGGTCGAAGAGGAGCTGGAGCGCGTCGTGCCCGATCGCTGGAAGCACAACGCCCATCACTGGCTCATCCTCCATGGCCGCTACACCTGCATTGCCCGCAAGCCGCGCTGCGAGGTCTGCGTCGTCGCCAATCTCTGCGCCTGGCCCGAGAAGACCGGCGCGCCGCCGCCGAAGCCGCGCCTGAAGCCGCCGCCGCGCAAGGCCAAATCGCGCCGCACCCGCTCCTAGCGGCGCGGCGCGGCGCTTGCGAGCGGGCTAGTAGCGGCCGTGGTCGTGCCAGTAGGGATGGCCGCCATCGTCATAGACGATACAGCCGCCGAGTGGGGCGAGCAGCGGCAGGGCGAACAAAACAAGCATGAGCATGCGCTTCATCAAGATCTCCTGAAGGCGTCCGTGCGCCTGTCGCACGTGCTACGTCTGGAGCAACACCGCCCAGCCCCGATGTTCGCGCGAATTTAATTTTGGAATTGAATGGCGGCCGTCGCCGTTGTCGCACGACGGGAAGTCAGGCGGAGGGCGCCGCTTCCCGCGCCCGGCGCAACAGCAGCGCCAGTTCCGGCTTGCACGAGCCGCAATTGCTGCCGGCGCTCGTCACTTGGGTGATCGCCTCGACGCTGTCGAGGCCCCGGTCGCGAATCGCCTGTTGAATCGCGTGCTCGCCGACGCTGCAGCAGACGCAAATGAGCTTGCCGCCGTCCGGGCTCCCGGGTGCCGGTTCGCCGGCGAGGAGCCGCAGATTGAAGGCGCGCAAGCTCGCTTCGCCGAAGAGGCCCACCAGCCAGTCGCGCGCGATCTCCGGCCGCTCGCGGGCGATGAAGAGGCAGGCGTCGAGCTGATCGTCGACCAGGCGCGCATAGCGGAAGGTGCCGGTGCCGGGATCCTCGTAGGCGAGCCAGCGCGTGGCGCGCCGCGCTTGCGGGAAGACGCGGCGCGCCCAATCCTCCCACCGCTCGGGCAGCTCGCTGCCGGCGAGCTCGTAGCGCCAGCCGAACGGCATCACCGCCACCGCCCAGTCGAGCCCTTCGAGCGCCGCCGCGCCGAGCCGGCGGCGGCTCGCGAGGAAGGCTTGCCAGCGCGTCTTCCGCCGCTCGAGCCGCACCGGCGTGTGCTTGAGCTCGGGCTGGCCCGAGATCGGATCGACGGCGGCGTTCACCACCGCGCCGATGCGCGCGCCGCTCGCGTGCGTTGCTCCCCAGTGCATCGGCGCGAAGGCGGTGCCGCGCGGCTGCTCGACGCTGAGGCGCAGCCGCAGCACCGCCTCGCCATGCGGCGAGATGACCCGGGCGAGCGCGCCGTCGGCGATGTCGGTGTCGGCGGGATTGACGGCAATGAAGGGCTCGGGCTCATGCGCCGCGAGGCTGGGCGAGCGCCCCGAGCGTGTCATGGTGTGCCAGTGATCGCGCAGCCGACCGGTATTGAGCAGAAGGGGAAAGGCGGCCGAAACGCGGTGGCGCGGCGGGCGCGGCGTCACCGCAACGAAGCGCGCGCGGCGGTCGGCGGTGAAGAAGCGGCCGTCGCCGAAGAGCCGCTCGGTGCCGTGGGGACGGTCTTGCGGCGCCGGCCACTGCACCGGCCGGAGCGCGTCATACTGGGCCGCGTCGAGCGCGGCGAGCGCGCCGATGTCGAAGTCGCGGCTGCCGCCGTTCTCGAAGGCGGAAAGCAGCGCATGCTCGCGAAACACCTCCGCCGGCGAGCGATAGGCAAAGGCATCGGCGAAGCCCAGGCGCTGTGCCACCTCGGCGATGATGCGCCAATCCGCGCGCGCCTCGCCCGGCGGCTCCAGGAACGCGCGCTGGCGCGAGATGCGGCGCTCCGAATTGGTCACCGTGCCGTCCTTCTCGCCCCAGGCCAGCGCCGGCAGCAGCAGATGCGCGAGCCGCGCCGTGTCGGTGTCGCGCACGCAATCGGAGACGATGACCAGCGGACAGCGGTCGAGCGCGGCGCGCACGCGATCCGCCTCGGGCATGCTCACCACAGGATTGGTGGACATGATCCACAGCGCGCGGACGCGCCCCTCCGCGACCGCGTCGAACATGTCGACCGCTTTGAGCCCGGCGCGCTCGGCGACCTGAGGCGCGCGCCAGAAGCGGCGCACGAGATCGCGATGCGCGGGGTTGTCGATCTCGAGATGCGCGGCGAGCTGGTTGGCAAGGCCGCCGACTTCGCGCCCGCCCATGGCATTGGGCTGCCCGGTGAGCGACAGGGGCCCCGCGCCCGGTTTGCCGATGCGGCCGGTGAGCAGGTGGCAGTTGAGGATGGCATTGACCTTGTCGGTGCCGCTGGTCGACTGGTTGACGCCCTGCGAGTAGAGCGTCACCACCCGCTCGGTGCTGGTGAACTCGTCGAAGAACTGCTGCACCGCCGCGAGCGTGAGCCCGCAGCCCGCGGCGACGCTCGCCGCCGAGGGCGCGGCCGCGCGCGCCGCCGCCAGAGCCTCTTCCGCGCCGCTCGTGTGCTGCCGGACGAAATCGTGATCCATGCGGCCGGCCGCGGCGAGATGCGCGAGGAGCCCGCTGAAGAGCAGGACGTCGCTGCCGGAGCGCAGCGGCAGATGGAGATCGGCGGCATCGCCCGTCCGCGTCCGCCGGGGATCGATGACCACGAGGCGGCGCTCCGGCCGCGCCGCGCGGGCGCTGAGGATGCGGTCGAACAGCACCGGGTGGCACCAGGCGGCGTTGGAGCCGACGAGCACCACGAGCTCGGCCTCGTCGAGGTCCTCATAGCTCGCCGGCACCGTGTCGGCGCCGAAGGCGCGGCGATGGCCGGCGACGCTCGACGCCATGCAGAGCCGCGAATTGGTGTCGATGTTGGCGGTGCCGAGAAAGCCCTTGCACAGCTTGTTGGCGACGTAATAGTCCTCGGTGAGGAGCTGGCCCGAGACGTAGAAACCGACGGATTGGGGGCCATGCTCGGCGATGGTGCGTGCGATCCCTTGCGCGGCGAGATCGAGCGCCCGGTCCCACGAGACCCGTTCGCCGTGCCACACGGGATGCAGCAGCCTTCCGGCAAGACCGAGCGTCTCTGCCAGCGCCGTGCCCTTGGAGCAGAGCCGGCCGCGGTTGGCCGGGTGCGCCGGATCGCCGGCGGCTTCGATCGCACCGTCAAAGGAGCGCCGCACGCGGATGCCGCAGCCGACGCCGCAATAGGGGCAGGTCGTCGATACCGTCTGCTGCATCAGGCCGCGGCGCGGCTCCCGCGCTCCTCGCTTTGCACCTCGCCGAACATGAGGGAATGGCGGAAGGGGGAGACATCGACGCGCTCGCGCATCAGGCGCACATACCAGGGACCATCGGCGGTGTCGCCGTAGAGCACCGCCCCGTCGATCCGGTTGTTGCGCAGGATCAGCTTCTTGTAGACGCCGCTCGAGCGGTCGTGCAGCACGATGCTGTCGGCGCCCGCGCCGCCGGACACGTTGCCGGCGGAGAACAGGTCGATCCCCGTCACCTTGAGCTTGGCCGCGGCGAGCGAGCCGGCATAGCGCGCCAGGCCCCAGCCCGCGAGATGGTTGGCGCAGACTTTGGCCTGCTCATAGAGCGGCGCGACCAGGCCGTAGGTGCGGCCGTGAGACTCGGCGCATTCGCCCACGGCATAGATGCCGGGATCATAGGTCTGCATCGTGCCGTCGACGACGATGCCGCGGCGGCAATAGAGACCGGCGGCGCGCGCCAGCGCCACGTTCGGCCGGATGCCGACGGCCATGACGACGAGATCGGCGGGGATCTCGCGGCCGTCCTTGAGGCGGACGTCGCTCACCTGATCGCCGCCCAGGATCTCCACCGTTTCCGCTGGCATGACGAAATCGAGGCCGCGCAGCTCGAGCGAGCGACGCAGCAGGCGGCCGGCATCGGCATCGAGCTGCTGCTCCATCAACGTCGGCATGAGATGAACCAGCGTCACCTTCATGCCGCGCTTTCTGAGACCGCTGGCGGCTTCGAGGCCGAGCAGGCCACCGCCGATCACCACGGCATATTCGTGGTGCCGCGACGCCGCCAGCATGCGGTTGACATCGGCCACGTCGCGAAAGCCGATAACCCCGGGCAGCCCGGCGCCGGGGATCGGCAGCATCTGCGGCAGCGAGCCGGTCGCCAGCACCAGCCGGTCATAGCGCGCGGCCGTTCCGTCGGCCGCGACCACCTCGCGCCGGATCCGATCGATCGCCGCGACAGCCTTGCCCTTGTACAAGGTGATGCCGTGCGCGCGATACCAGTCGTCGTCATGCAGCAGGATGTCGTCGATGCGCAGCTCGCCGGCGAGCAGCGGCGACAGCAGGATGCGGTTGTAGTTGCCATAGGGCTCGGCGCCGAACACCGTGATGTCGTAGAGGTCCGGCGCGATGCGCAAGACCTCCTCGACGGTGCGCATTCCGGCCATGCCGTTGCCGACCACCACCAGCTTTCGCCGCACGCTCGTCGCTCCTGTCGTGACGACGAACCATCTCGCAAACCGCGTGCCATTCCTTCGCCGTCGCGCGGGGGGCCAATTGCTGCATTCGGCGCGCCCGGCGCCCGCAGGAAAGGCGGAGCCCTGCGCAAAAAAGCCGATTTTGCCAATCCTGTGGGCAAGCCCGACGGCTGCCTAATTTCTCGGCAAGCTCGGCAAACCCGCGGATTCCCGAGCCCCATCGGTCGCGCGCGCCGCCGCCGGGGCTGGCATGTCTCTTGCGACCATGCCGCTGCGCGTCCTTGAGGCGCGCTTGCCGAACGAGAGCCGCACGATGTCGAGCTTCAGCGATTTCCGGAAGGCCGGCCATTGGCCGACGCTTCTCGCCGCCTTTCTTTACTTCGACTTCAGCTTCATGGTCTGGGTGGCGTTGGGTCCCCTCATCCTCTACATCGCGAAGAGCCTCGATCTCTCGGTCGACGATCGCTTCGCCATCGTCGCCATTCCGATCCTTGCCGGCGCCGTCCTGCGCATTCCCCTGGGGGCGCTCGCCGACCATATCGGCGCCAAGGCGACCGGTGCCGGCGCGCAATTGGTCGTCATCCTCGCCATTGCCTATGCCTGGCTCGCGGGCCTTCACAGCAAGGTCGAGGTCGAGCTGATGGCGCTCGCGCTCGGCCTTGCCGGCGCCTCCTTCGCGGTCGCGCTGCCGCAGGCGGGGCGCTGGTATCCGCCGCGCTATCAGGGCCTCGTCATGGGCATTGCCGGCGCCGGCAATATGGGCGTGGTGATGGAGACGCTGACCGCGCCCTGGCTCGCCGAGCATATCGGCTGGCAGAATGCCTTCGGCTGCCTGCTGGTGTTCCTGGTGCCGACGCTGGTCTTCTACCTCATCGCCGCCAAGGACGCGCCGGAGGTCCGCCAGCATGCGAGCTGGCGCCGCTATCGCGCGCTGCTCGCCGACGCCGACAGCTGGCGCTTCATGTTCTTCTATTTCATCACTTTCGGCGGCTTCGTCGGCCTCGCCAACGCCTTGCCGCTCTACTTCACGCTGCAGTTCCATGTCTCCGGCGTCGCCGCCGGTCTCATCGTCGCGGTGATCGTGCTGTTCGGCTCGGCGTTTCGTCCGCTCGGCGGGCATATCGCCGACCGGCTCGGCGGCATCCGCACGCTGCTCGCGCTCTTCGCCGTGGTGAGCCTCGCCTATCTCGCCGTCGCCTTCCTGCCCAGCGGTCCGGCCGCGGCGGCGCCGGCGGGCTGGGGCATCGCTACCATGCCGGGCGTCGCCTGGCTCGCCATGCTGCTGTTCTCGACCGGCGTGCTCGCGCTGGGCATGGGCAATGGCGCCGTCTTCCAGCTCGTGCCCCAGCGCTTCCGTCGCGAGATCGGCATCATGACCGGGCTGGTCGGCTGCGCCGGCGGCATCGGCGGTTTCCTGCTGGCGCGGGTGCTCGGCCTCTCCAAGGTCTACAGCGGCGACTTCACCGGCGGCTTCATCCTGTTCAGTGTGCTGGCGCTGCTCTGCCTCGCCGGCCTCGGCCTGGTGCGCAAGCGCTGGCGCACCTCCTGGGGCTCGGTCTCCGGCGCGAGGGTCTGAACCATGACGCCCGAGCAGAAACCTCAGGCTCAGAGGCGTGTCGGATCGCTCGCCCGGGGAATGGCGTCGCCGCCATCGGCGCAGCGTCCGGCGGCGGCCGGGACGAGGCTGCGCTCGCGCGTCTCGCTGTAGACAACGCGGACGCGGCCGGCATCGTCATAGAGGAAAAGATCGAGCACACAGTCCAGGCCGCGATACTGCCAGAACTCG
>DASQSR010000310.1:0-5180 GCA_035642295.1 Allostellaceae bacterium
ATGCGGCCGAGCCCGGCGCGGGCGCGGCGCACCAGCGCGGCAAGCTCGCCTCGATCGGCGGCATCGGCGCGCGACGCCTCGGCTTCGCCCCCGGCCGCGCGGATGCCGGCCGCGGTCGCCTCGGCGCCGGCGAGATCGATATCGGCGCAATGCACCGCGGCGCCGAATGCCGCCAGCGCCTCGGCCGATGACTTGCCGATGCCGGAGGCGGCGCCGAGGACCAGCGCCTTGCGCCCGCCGAGATCGAACAGCTTCCGATAATCGATCATAGGGCCTCCTCATCCTTCCCCGTTCCCCTACTCTAGATGAGAGCAGGAAGATAGGAAGCCGAGGCTGGACGCGCCGGCGCGGCCATGCGAGCCTTTCCTCCGAACGCGACACCGAGGGAGGACAGCATGAGCATGAGTGCCGCCGCGCCCGCCCGCGCCGAGACGCAAGCAACGTCGGTGACCGCGGCGCTCGCATCCCGCGCCGCCGGGTTGCGCTATGCCGATCTGCCGCGCGACATCCGCAAGCTGGCGCGGCAATGCCTGCTCGATTTCCTTGCCGTGACGCTCGCCGGCGCCGGCGAGGAGCTGACGCGCCTGCTCACGGCCGAAGCCGAGGAGCAGGGCGGGGTGCCCGTCGCCACGCTGATCGGCCAGCCGCGCCAGGCGCCGACCCTGCTGGCGGCGCTCGTCAACGGCGCCGCGGCGCATGCGCTCGATTATGACGACGTCAACATGACCATGGGCGGCCATCCCTCGGTCCCGATCCTGCCGGCGATCCTGGCGCTGGCCGAGGCGCGGGGCGCGAGCGGCGCGGCGCTGCTGACCGCGTTCGTCGCCGGCTATGAGACGCTCTGCCGCGTCGGCGCCCTGGTCGCGCCCGGCCATTACGCCCGCGGCTTCCACAATACCGGCACGGTCGGAACCTTCGGCGCCGCTGCCGCCGCCGCCAATCTGCTCGGCCTCGACGCCGGGACGACGGCGACGGCGCTCGGCATCGCCGGGACCGAGGCGGCCGGCCTCAAATCCATGTTCGGCACCATGTGCAAGCCGCTGCACGCCGGCAAGGCGGCGCAGAACGGGCTCTTCGCCGCCAGCCTCGCCGCGCGCGGCTTCTCCAGCCGGAGCGACGTGCTCGATTGTCCCCAGGGCTTCGCCGATGCCGAAAGCCCCGACTTTCATGCCGACGCGGCGCTCGCCGAGCCAGCGGGCGGCTGGCACATCCGCGACAATCTCTTCAAGTATCACGCCGCCTGCTACCTGACGCACGCGCCGATCGAATGCGCGCTGGCGCTGCGGCGCGCGCACGGCATCGCCGGCGACGCGATCCGCGCGGTGGTGCTGCGCGTCGAGAGCGGCGCCGCTCGCGTCTGCCACATTCCGGCGCCGCGCACCGGGCTCGAGGCGAAGTTCTCGCTGCGCCTCACCACCGCCATGGCGCTCTCCGGGCTCGACACGGCGCGGCTTGCGACCTACAGCGCGGCCAATGCCGAGGATCCCGCGCTGGCGCGCCTGCGCGACAAGGTCGCCGTCGATTTCGCGCATGACTGGCCGCACACGCTCGCCGAGCTCAAGGTGATGCTGGCCGATGGCAGCGTGCTCGAAGCGCGCCACGACAGCGGCGTGCCCGCGGCGGATCTCGACGCGCAGGAAAGCCGTCTCCGCGCCAAATTCATGAGCCTCGCCGCGCCGGTGCTGGGCGAGCGGACGGCCGAGCGGCTTGCCGCGGCGGTCGCATCCATCGACGAGCTCCCCTCGGTGACGGAGCTGACGCGGCTCTGCGTTCCCGGGTAGGGGTGACGATCGCGCGTTCGTGGCTCGCGCCAACCCAGCGAGATCAGGGACGCGACAAGCCCGAGATGTAATCCGCCAGGAGGGCGATCTCGGCGTCGGTCAAGTCCTTCACCGCCGCGCTCATATTGCCGTCGACGTCGCCGCGGGTGCCGGCCCGGAAGCTTTGCAGCTGCGCCGTCAGGTAATCGATCGGCTGTCCGGCGATGCGGGGGACGCTCTCTTGGCCGGCGAGGCCGGGGGCGTGGCACTGTACGCAATTCTTCTGCTGCGTCAGCGCCGGACCCTTGGCCAGTGCAGCGGCGCTCGGCTGGCGTGTCGTGCCCCACGGTTTCAAGGAGCTGTAATACTGGGCAAGGTCGCCGAGGTCGGTATCGGTAAGCGGCTTGGCGATCGGCCCCATCGCCTCGGAAGGGCGGTGGCCGTTGCGGAATTGGAACAGCGCCAGCACGACGTAGTCATTCCACTGGCCGCCGATCGAGGGCACGGTCGGCTGCGCCGAGATGCCGCCCTTGCCATGGCATGGCGCACACATCGCCTCGGCCTTTTGCCGCCCGGCCTCGGTGTCGTAGGCCGAGGCCGGAGCGGCAGCGAGCCACAGCGTGCCCAGCACGCCCAGCACGCCGAGGAGAAGGCACGCCGAGCGGTTCACGTCTTCTTGTAGGAAATGCGGTAGATCGCGCCGTTCCAATCATCGGAGACGAGCAGCGAGCCGTCGGGCATCACCTGGACGTCGACGACCCGTGCCAGGATCTTCTGACCGTCGAGCAGCCCGGTCAGGAACGGTTCTGTCTTCACCACCTTGGTGCCGCTGTGATCCAGGATCACCCGGGTCAGATTGTAGCCCGACTTCTCGGCGCGGTTCCATGAGCCGTGCTCGGCGATGATGATGTTGTTCTTCCAGCCCGCCGGGAACATCTTGCCGGTATAAAAGCGCATGCCGAGTGAGGCGACGTGCGGTCCGAGCTTGACGTCGGGCGGCGCGAAGTCGGCGCAGCTCGCGTATTTGCCGTAGACCGGATCCGGGATGTCGCCCTGATGGCAGAACGGATAGCCGAAATTCTCGCCCTGTCTTATCGCATGATTGAGCTTGTCGGACGGCACGTCCTCGCCGAGCCAGTCGCGACCGTTATCGGTGAACCATAGCTGCTTGGTCACCGGGCTGAACGCCATGCCGACGCTGTTGCGAACGCCCTGCGCATAGACCTGCAGATGATGCCGATCGGGCTGGACCCTGAGGATCGCCGCCTGCACGTAGTTCGGCATCGTGAGATTGGTCGGCGAGCCCTGGTTGAAATAGAGCCAGCCGTCGGGTCCCATCACCATGAACTTCCAGAAATGCCCATCCTGGTGCGGCAACCCGTCGATCACGACCTTGGGCTGGGGCGGCTTGTCGAGATGGTCCTCGATGTTGTCGTAGCGCAGGATGCGTTCGCGCTCGGCGACGTAGAGCGCACCGTGCGAAAAGACGACGCCGTTCGGCGCGTTGAGTCCGGTGAGGATTTTCCTGACCTCGCGGTGATCGCCTTTGTCGGTGATCGCGAAGACCCCGTCATGCGTCCGTTGACCCACGAACACCGTCCCCTTGGCGCCGAGTGTCATCGAGCGCGCTTCTTGCAGGTCGCCCGCCCACAGCTCGATCTTGAAGCCGGCGGGGACGACGAAGTGGTCGACCGGGATCTCGCCCGCCGGACGGCCGAGCATGTTCGCGACGTTTGGATGAAGCGGCGAATTCTTCTCTTCCGGCGTCATGCCTTCCATCCACGATGGTTGGCCTTCCGCCTGCGGCACGTGCCCGCCGAGCGTTGGCGCCTGAGCGGCGGGAGCGGGCGCGGCGCCCGCAGCCGGTGCGGGGTTCGCCGCCGACACCGCCGGCTGAGTCGGCGTCTGTGCGTTCACCGGCGGCACCCCGATCGACGCGATGCCGAGGGCCAAGGCGCACCAACCAACATGCTGGAACTTCATGGCGATCCTCCCTTATGGCGGAGAGCGGTTCAATCGCCGCTCTACCCTTGTGCCTCAGACTTTACGCGCAGGTGGCAAACGCGCTCAAGCCATCAGTTTGAAATTGAGATAGGCCCCTACTTCGGCGGCGTGCCCTCGACGATGATGGTGCGATAGTCGGCGCCCTTGAAGCGATGCTCGCTTGCGGCTTGATAGGCTGGGCTGCCGTACCACGCTTTTGCCGCGTCGAATGTCGGGAATTCCAACATCATCATGTCTTCGCAATCTGGGCCTTCGACGACTTCTCTGCGTCCATGCGCGATGCGAAACGTGATCGGCTGGCCCGCCATGGCGGCGGGTGCCATTTGCTTGTAAAGCTCGACCTCCGCCTGATTCCTGGTTTTCTCCTTGATGAAGATGACATAGGCAACCACGGGACCCTCCCTTTCAGCTCGTCGTCTCAAAAGCTTGCGCGGGCGGCGCTACTTGCCCGGACGCGGCGGGAGCAGGTCGGCGACACCGGCGCGGCGCGCCCAATATTCCCAGGCCCGGGCTGCCGCGGGCGTGCCCGGCTTCAGCGATGGCCCCGAAACCCGCGCGGCGATCTCGCCCTTTGACAGCGGTTTGACGCTGTTGCCCAGGAGCAAGGCCGCCTGGAAGACGTGCGCGTTCTTCGGCGCATAGACCGCAAGGCGCACGACTTCGTAGAGCGAGGGTGCGGCCGCGGCAAAGCCGTGACCGCGCATGAGCACCATGCTGTTGCGCCCGAGACGGCGGGCAAGATCGCGGCCCTCCGCCATGTTGGACACCAGCAGATCGGTGTCGCTCCCGAACTTGTCGGCGATGTCCCAGACCGGCACCTCCGCGCCGATGAAGGCGCCGTCATGGATGACCGGCCGCAGCTTGGTGGGGCTGATGCTGAACGGCAGCACCTCCTCGCTATGGGCGTGAACCACTGCGTGAACGTCGGGGCGCGCCCGATAGATGCCGCCGTGAATGAAGCGCTCGATATAGGGCGGGCGCTTGTCGTTGATCGGCTCGCCATCGAGGGTGTATTCGACGATGTCGCCGATCTCGACCTGGTCCGGGCTGCGCGACCGGGACAGGAGATAATGCTCCGGATTGAGCGGATGGCGCAGGCTGACATGGCCATAGGCGTCGACCACGTTCTCACGCGCCAGGATGCGATTGGCGATGACCAGATTCCGGATGGCAAGCTCGACCTCGCCGCTCGTCGCCTCCGCCACCTGTGTCGGCGGCGCTGCGGCGTTGTGGTTTGGAGCCGGCGCGATTGGCGCCGCCTCGGCGACGACCGGCGGCGCGAGCGCGGCGGCGCCGGCAAGGGAAGCCGCGGTGATGAAGCCGCGGCGGCCGATCACCGGCGAGGTGCGGCGTTTTGATTTGTTTGACATCGGGGGGCTCCCTCCCGCAGCCCTCAATCCACGTCTGCCCCGCTGT
>DASQSR010000311.1:0-2976 GCA_035642295.1 Allostellaceae bacterium
GAGACGTGGTGAGAACGCGCCCTTATGGAGCGGCCGCCACTAGAGTGCGATCGATTTGGATGGAAGCGCTTTCGCTTCCATCCAAATCGTGAATCGCACTCTAACTCTTTAATTAGAGCCGGATTCACGCTCTGCATGGGATCGCTGCGCGATTCCATGCAGAGCGATCCGGCTCTAGGCGCCGCTCGGCTTCCGCGCCTGGGCCCGTTTGACGAGCTTGTCGAATTCGGCCGCAAGATTCAGGAATTGGGCGCGCATGGATTCGTTCAGCGCTTCCGCTGCGAACTTGCGCATCTGCGCCGCCTGCTCGCGGTAGTGATCGGCGTCCAGCATGGAGCATGGTAGCCGAGAGCCGACCGCTCGGCTAGGTGAGCTGCTCCCTGATGCGCTCGGTCGCACCGGCTTAGCGCGCGGCGGGGGCGGCGGCGAGGTCGGGGGGCGGCTCGGCGAAGTCGGTGGCGAGCTGGCGGGCGAGGATCACGGCCTGGGTGCGGTTGGTGGCGCCGAGCTTGTGCAGGATGGCCGAGACATGGGCCTTGATCGTCGCCTCGGTGACGTCCATGGCGTGGGCGATCTGCTTGTTGGCAAGGCCATCGCTGAGCAGCATCAGCACGCGGCTCTGCTGCGGCGTCAGGGTGTTGAGCAGCGCCGCGAGGGCGGCGTCGCCATCGCTGCCCGGCGGCCGAACCTCGAAGGCGGGCGGCAGCCAGGTACCGCCGGCAAGGAGTGCGCCGAGCGCCTGGCGAATCTCGCCGGCCGCCGCCGATTTCGGAATGTAGCCGGCGGCGCCGAGCGCCAGCGCGCGCCGGGCGACGCGCGGATCTTCATTGGCCGAGACGACGACGATCGGCACCGCGGCGAACTCGGCGCGCAGATAGAGCAGCCCCGAAAGCCCGTTCATTCCGGGCATGTTGAGGTCGAGCAGCAACAGATCGGTGTCCGGCGCGCGCCGCAGCAGCGCGCAGAGGCTGTCGAAGCTATCCGCCTCGGCGATCTCGGCGCCTTCCACCGTCTGCGACACGGCCAGCCGCAAGGCGTCGCGAAACAGCGGGTGGTCGTCGGCGATCGAGATGTGGAACGGCGCCATCGGGCTCCTCTCGCCGCAATGCCGCCATGATAGGCGTGCCCGGAATTCGCGCAACGGGGCCGCAACTTAGACGAAAGTCTAATGGCTGGACCGGGACCCGGTCGGTAGCTTAGTTTCCCGGGGTCTTGCGGTGCCTTGCGTGCCGCAGGATCCGGGCAGCTTCCAACGGGACCGTCGCTCGTACGGCGGCCCACCGGCATGTCCGCCCGTCTTCGCGCATCAGCGCGTCGCGGGCCGTCGCCATCCACTGGGGAGGATACAGCATGAAGTCGTCGGATTCCCTCAAACCGTCACGCCGCACGGTGCTTGCCGCCGGCAGCGCGCTCATCGCCTCGACGGCACTGCCGCGGGTCTCGTTCGCCGCCGACAGCCAGCCGCCGCTCGGCACGTGGCCCTCGGGCTCGGAAGGCTCGTCGGTGTTCATCGGCATCACCGTGCCGCGCACCGGCACCTATGCCGCGCAGGGCGAAGACGAGCTCAAGGGCTATGAGCTCGCCGTCGAGCACATCAACAGCGGCGATCCGCTGCTCAAGGCGATCTCGCCCAAGACCAAGAAAGGCGTGCTCGGCAAGGAAGTGAAGTACGGCGTCGCCGATTCGCAGGCCAATCCCAACACCGCCGTGCAAGAGGTGTCGCGCTTCATCAGCGAGAACAAGGCGGTGCTGATGACCGGCTCGACCTCGAGCGCGGTCGCCGTGGCGCTCAACAAGCTGGCGCAGCGCGAGAAGGTGCTGTACGTCACCGGCATCACCGGCTCCAACGACACCACCGGCAAGGACTGCGCCCGCTACAGCTTCCGTCAGGACTTCTACGGCCAGACCGCCGCCGCGGCCATCGGCCCGGTGCTGATCAAGGCCTACGGCAAGGGCCGCAAGGCCGCCTACATGACGCCGGACTACACCTATGGCCACACCGTGACCAAGTCGATGAACGACTACCTCACGGCGAATGGCGGCTGGACCATGGTGACCAACCAGGTGTCGCCGCTGGGCGCGCCGGACTTCAGCAACTATCTCACCAACATCGCCAATTCCGGCGCCGAGATCCTCATCAACGTCAACTGGGGCCACGACGCCGTGCTGTCGACGCAGCAGGCGAAGCAGTTCGGCATCCTGCCCAAGATGAAGCTGGTGATCCCCTACCAGATCCCCTTCTTCGCCAAGGAGGTCGGCCCCGAGACGACGCAAGGCGTCTACGCCGCCACCGATTTCTGGTGGACGCTGGAGGACAAGTTCCCGCTGGCGAAGATGTTCGTCGAGAAGTTCCAGAAGAAATACGGCTACCGGCCGGAATGGGGCGCGGAGAACGCCTATATGCAGTTCGCCATGTGGGCGGATGCGGTGGAGCACGCCGGCACCTTCTATCCGCCCGACGTCATCAAGTCCTATGAAGCCGGCCGCAAGATCAAGTCGTTCGTCGGCGAGGTCTCTTGGCGCGCGGCCGACCACCAGCTGGTCCGCCCGGTGATCATCGTCCGCGGCAAGTCGCCGAAGGCGATGAAGAACCCCGAGGACTTCTGGGAAGTCACCGAAGTGGTGCCGGGCGCGTCGCTGATGCAGGCGCCCGACGCGTTCGGCTGCCAGCTCGGCTCCTACACCTGAGCACAAGGAGTCCGGTCTCGCGGGCGGCGTCAACCGCCCGCGAGGCCGGCTCGCGCCGTCCGCGATCTCCGGTCTTTGCAGGCTATGATTACCTGGCCCAATTTTGTCTCGCAGTGCTTCAACGGCCTGGCGCTAGGCGCTTTGCTTGCGCTGATCAGCTCGGGCCTCACGATCATCTACGGCACGCTCGGCGTGCTCAACCTCGCGCATGGCGCCATGTTCATGCTCGGCGGCTATGCCGGCTATGTCGCCTATGAGGAGACGGGGTCCTTCGCCCTCGCGGTCGCC
>DASQSR010000312.1:0-10582 GCA_035642295.1 Allostellaceae bacterium
TCCTCGAGACGCATCTCGGCTGGGCCTCGGCCGGACTCGGCCGGCAGATCGGCGAGATCGTCGACCGGGTGCGGCGCGACGGCGGCAGGACGGCCGAGCTGCGCAAGTTCCTCGGCGGCGTCTATACCGGCCGCGAGGACCAGGAGGATATCAAGGCGCTCGAGGACAAGCAGCTCCTCGAGCTGGCCGAGAATCTGCGGCCCGGCATCCCGGTGGCGAGCCCGGTCTTCGACGGCGCGCGCGAGGAGGACATCGTCGCCATGCTGAAGGACGCGCGGCTCGACAGCTCCGGCCAGGTGACGCTGGTCGATGGCCGCACCGGCGAGGCCTTCGACCGCAAGGTGACGGTCGGCTACATCTACATGCTGAAGCTGCACCACCTGGTCGACGACAAGATCCACGCCCGCTCGATCGGCCCCTACAGCCTCGTCACCCAGCAGCCGCTGGGCGGCAAGGCGCAGTTCGGCGGCCAGCGTTTCGGCGAGATGGAGGTGTGGGCGCTCGAGGCCTACGGCGCCGCCTACACCTTGCAGGAGATGCTGACGGTGAAGTCCGACGACGTCTCCGGCCGCACCAAGGTCTACGAGGCGATCGTGCGCGGCGACGACAACTTCGAGGCGGGCATACCGGAGTCCTTCAACGTGCTGGTGAAGGAGCTCCGTTCGCTCGGCCTCAACGTCGAACTCGAGCAGCGCAGCTACTGACGGCGATAGGGCGCGGGGCGCGACCGGCGCTCCCGCCGCTTTAACGAGTTACCCAGAGAGGGATCGTTCATGAACGAGTTGATGAACATCTTCGGGCAGGTCACGGGGCCGCAGAGCTTCGACCAGATCAAGATCTCGATCGCCAGCCCCGAGCGGATCCGCTCGTGGTCCTACGGCGAGATCAAGAAGCCCGAGACGATCAACTACCGCACCTTCAAGCCGGAGCGCGACGGGCTGTTCTGCGCGCGCATCTTCGGTCCGATCAAGGACTACGAGTGCCTTTGCGGCAAGTACAAGCGGATGAAGTACCGCGGCATCATCTGCGAGAAGTGCGGCGTCGAGGTCACGCTCTCCAAGGTGCGCCGCGACCGCATGGGCCATATCGAGCTGGCCTCGCCCGTCGCGCATATCTGGTTCCTGAAGTCGCTGCCGAGCCGCATCGGCCTCCTGCTCGACATGACGCTGAAGGATCTCGAGAAGATCCTCTACTTCGAGAGCTACGTCGTCATCGAGCCGGGCCTGACGCCGCTGAAGCTGCACCAGCTCCTCAACGAGGAGGAGTTCATCCAGGCGCAGGAGGAGCACGGCGAGGAGGCGTTCACCGCGGCCATCGGCGCCGAGGCGCTGCAGCGCATGCTGTCGGCGATCGTGCTCGAGGGCGAGAGCGGCGAGCGCGAGCGCATCCGCCAGGATCTGCGCGACACCACCTCCGAGGCCAAGCGCAAGAAGCTGGTCAAGCGGCTGAAGCTGGTCGAGGCGTTCATCGCCTCCAACAGCCGGCCGGAATGGATGATCCTCGAGGTCATCCCGGTGATCCCGCCCGAGCTGCGCCCGCTGGTGCCGCTCGACGGCGGCCGCTTCGCCACCTCGGACCTCAACGACCTCTACCGCCGCGTCATCAACCGCAACAACCGGCTGAAGCGCCTCATCGAGCTGCGCGCACCCGACATCATCGTGCGCAACGAGAAGCGCATGCTGCAGGAGGCGGTCGACGCGCTCTTCGACAACGGCCGGCGCGGCCGGATCATCACCGGCGCCAACAAGCGGCCGCTGAAGTCGCTCTCCGACATGCTCAAGGGCAAGCAGGGGCGCTTCCGCCAGAACCTGCTCGGCAAGCGCGTCGACTATTCCGGCCGTTCGGTCATCGTCGTCGGCCCCGAGCTCAAGCTGCACCAGTGCGGCCTGCCGAAGAAGATGGCGCTCGAGCTGTTCAAGCCGTTCATCTACTCGAAGCTCGAGCTCTACGGCATGGCGAGCACCATCAAGGCCGCCAAGCGCATGGTGGAGAAGGAGCGGCCCGAGGTCTGGGACATCCTCGAGGAGGTCATCCGCGAGCATCCGGTGCTGCTGAACCGCGCGCCGACCTTGCACCGCCTCGGCATCCAGGCCTTCGAGCCGATCCTGATCGAGGGCAAGGCGATCCAGCTGCACCCGCTGGTCTGCACCGCCTTCAACGCCGATTTCGACGGCGACCAGATGGCGGTGCACGTGCCGCTGTCGCTCGAGGCGCAGCTCGAGGCCCGCGTGCTGATGATGTCGACCAACAACATCCTGTCGCCGGCCAACGGCAAGCCGATCATCGTGCCGTCGCAGGACATCATCCTCGGGCTCTACTACATCACCATCGAGCGGGCCGACTGGCTCGGCGCCGAGGTGCAGATCAAGAACGCCGCCGAGCTCAAGGCGGCGATCGAGGCGCATCAGGTCCTCGCCTATGACGCCGCCGACGGGGCCGAGCCGGTGAAGTCCGGCCGCGTCTCCAATCTCGACCAGCTGCTGAAGAAGCCGGGCGTGCGCTTCCACCGCATTCCCTACTTCGACAATGTCGGCGAGATCGAGCGGGCGCTCGAGGCGAAGGCGGTCGGGCTGCACGCCCGCATCCGCGCCCGTCTGCGCACGCGCAACAGCGCGGGCGAGCGCGTCGTCCGCACCATCGTCACCACGCCCGGCCGCATGATGCTGGCGGAGATCCTGCCGTACAACCAGAACATCAGCTTCGACCTGATCAACCGGCTGCTCACCAAGAAGGAGATCAGCAACGTCATCGACCAGGTCTACCGGCACTGCGGGCAGAAGGAGACGGTGATCTTCTGCGACCGGCTGATGGCGATCGGCTTCCAGCAGGCGTGCAAGGCCGGCATCTCCTTCGGCAAGGACGACCTCATCGTCCCGCGCGCCAAGGAGAACCTGGTCTCCTCGGCGCAGGAGAAGGTGAAGGAGTACGAGCAGCAGTATCTCGACGGCCTCATCACCCAGGGTGAGAAGTACAACAAGGTGGTCGACGTCTGGTCGAGCTGCACCGAGAAGGTGGCCGAGGAGATGATGAAGGTCATCCGCTCGGCCAAGCCCGGCGAGCCGATCAACTCCGTCTGGATGATGGCCGACAGCGGCGCCCGCGGCTCGGCGGCGCAGATCAAGCAGCTCGCCGGCATGCGCGGCCTCATGGCCAAGCCCTCGGGCGAGATCATCGAGACGCCGATCATCTCCAACTTCAAGGAAGGCCTGACCGTGCTCGAGTACTTCAACTCGACGCACGGCGCGCGCAAGGGCCTCGCCGACACGGCGCTGAAGACGGCCAATTCCGGCTATCTGACCCGCCGCCTCGTCGACGTGGCGCAGGACGCGATCATCACCGAGGAGGATTGCGGCACCACGCGCGGCCTCACCATGCGCGCCGTGGTCGACGGCGGCGAGGTGATCGCGCCGCTCTCCGACCGCATCCTCGGCCGCACCGCCGCGCTCGACGTCGTCGATCCGCTCAATGGCGAACTCATCGTCCGCGCCGGCGGGCTCATCGACGAGGAGGTGGTCGAGCGCGTCGACCGCTCCGGCATCGACAGCGTGCTCATCCGCTCGGTGCTGACCTGCGAGACGCGCGTCGGCCTCTGCGGCAAGTGCTACGGCCGCGATCTCGCGCGCGGCACCGTCGTCAACATCGGCGAGGCGGTCGGCGTCATCGCCGCCCAGTCGATCGGCGAGCCCGGCACGCAGCTCACCATGCGCACCTTCCACATCGGCGGCGCGGTGCAGCGCGGCGCCGAGCAGTCCTCGATCGAGGCCGCGTTCGACAGCAAGGTCCGCATCAAGAACCGCAACGTGGTGATGAACTCCATCGGCGTGCCGGTGGTGATGGGCCGCAACACCGAGCTGGCGCTGCTCGACGAGGCCGGGCGCGAGAAGGCGCGTCACCGCGTGCCCTATGGCGCGAAGCTGCTGGCCGACGAAGGCGCGATGGTGACCAAGGGCCAGAAGCTGGCGGAGTGGGACCCCTACACCATCCCGATCATCACCGAGAAGGACGGTATCGCCCACTACGTCGACCTCATCGAGGGCGTCTCGATGCGCGAGGTGGTCGACGAGGCCACCGGCATCTCGTCCAAGGTGGTCATCGACTGGAAGCAGCAGCCGCGCGGCAACGAGCTGAAGCCGCGCATCACGCTGCGCGATCCCAAGGGCGAGGTGCTGACCTTGGCCAACGGGCTCGAGGCGCGCTACTTCATGTCGGTCGACGCCATCCTCTCGGTCGAGAATGGCGCCGAGGTGAAGGCGGGCGACGTGCTGGCGCGCATCCCGCGCGAATCCTCGAAGACCCGCGACATCACCGGCGGTCTGCCGCGCGTCGCCGAGCTGTTCGAGGCGCGCCGACCGAAGGATTTCGCCATCATCAGCGAGATCGACGGCCGCGTCGAGTTCGGCAAGGACTACAAGACCAAGCGGCGCATCCTCGTCATCCCGAGCGAGGAGGGACGCGATCCCGTCGAGTACCTCATCCCCAAGGGCAAGCATATCAGCGTGCAGGAAGGGGATTTCGTGCAGAAGGGCGACCTGTTGATGGACGGCAACCCCGTGCCGCACGACATCCTGCGCATTCTCGGCGTCGAGGAGCTGGCGAGCTACCTCATCAACGAGATCCAGGAGGTCTATCGCCTGCAGGGCGTGCGCATCAACGACAAGCACATCGAGGTGATCGTGCGCCAGATGCTGCAGAAGGTGGAGGTCGAGGATCCCGGCGAGACCACCTTCCTCGCCGGCGAGCAGATCGACCGCGCCGAGTTCGAGGCGGAGAACCGCAAGGTCGAGGCCGAAGGGCTGAAGCCGGCGTTCGCCCATCCGGTGCTGCAGGGCATCACCAAGGCGAGCCTGCAGACCAACTCCTTCATCTCGGCCGCCTCCTTCCAGGAGACGACGCGCGTCCTCACCGAGGCGGCGGTCTCGGGCCGGGTCGACGTGCTCTCCGGCCTCAAGGAGAACGTCATCGTCGGTCGGCTCATCCCGGCCGGCACCGGCAGCGTCATGGCGCGCTGGCGCCAGCTCGCCGCCGAGCGCGACAAGGAGCTCGCTGCCCAGCAAGGCGGCGAGGTCCCGGCGCTGGAGGAGGCCGGGCAGAAGATCGCCTGACCCGTCACGATCCTTGCTACAAAGGGGGCCGGCTCGCCGGCCCCCTTTTTTGCCTGGCTTAGAGACGCCATGGACCTGCGCTCCTTCCTCCTCACCACGGCGCGGCTCCGGCTCGCGAGCCGGTCGCCGGCCTCTGGCTCAAGGAAGCGGCGCAGCGCCTGGGCTACGGGCCGGAGGCGGTGGCGGCGATGATTGCCTGGGCGGCCGCACAGGCCGGCGCCGGCGCCGTGCTCTGGCCGGTGGTCGAGGCGAACCGTCCCAGCCGGCGCCTCGCCGAGGGCCTCGGCGGCGCCGTGATCGGAGCGGGGCGCTGGCGCAAGGGCGACGTCGAGCACCCCGAGGTCGTCTACCGCATCCCGGTGCCGCCTGCCGGGACTTAGCAGGCCCCGGCCCCAAGATTTTCGCCTCCCGTCGGGGTACTTGCCCTTGACGGGTTGTGGGGTCGTCCATATTATCCGCGCACCCAAAACGGGGGGCTGGCGGTAGGAAGCCACCTAAACGCAGCCCAAGTACGCGATTTTGGCTCGGCGCCGTGCGAGACGGCGCGTCTATCCGGAGTTCCCATTGGGCCGTGTCGGCGGTGCGGGAAGCACGTCGCGCGGCGATTGCGCTTGATGAGGGTCGACAAGGCATGCCGACGATTAACCAGCTGATCCGCCGGGCGCGGAGCCCGCAGGCGGCGCGCAACAAGGTGCCGGCGCTGAACCGCTCGCCGCAGAAGCGCGGCGTCTGCACCCGCGTCTACACCACGACCCCGAAAAAGCCCAATTCGGCGCTGCGCAAGGTGGCGCGCGTGCGCCTCACCAACGGTTTCGAGGTGACGAGCTATATCCCGGGCGAGGGCCATAACCTGCAGGAGCATTCCGTGGTGCTGATCCGCGGCGGCCGCGTCAAGGACCTGCCCGGCGTGCGTTACCACATCATCCGCGGCACGCTCGACACCCAGGGCGTCAAGGACCGCCGCCAGCGCCGCTCCAAGTACGGCGCCAAGCGGCCGAAGTAAGGAGAAGGCAAGATGTCGCGCCGCAGAGCCGCAGTGAAGCGGGAGGTCCTGCCGGACGCCAAGTTCGGCGACCCCGTCGTCACCAAGTTCATGAACTGCCTGATGTACGAGGGCAAGAAGTCGGTCGCCGAGGGCATCGTCTACGGCGCGTTCGAGCGCATTGCCAAGCGTTCCGGGCAGGATCCGCTGCGCACCTTCCACGATGCGCTGTCGAACGTGCGTCCGGCGGTCGAGGTGCGCTCGCGCCGCGTCGGCGGCGCCACCTACCAGGTTCCGGTCGAGGTGCGTCCGGACCGCGGCCAGGCGCTCGCCATCCGCTGGCTTATCGGCAGCTCGCGCGATCGCTCGGAGCACACCATGGAGGAGCGGCTTTCGGGAGAGCTGCTCGATGCCGCCAACAACCGCGGCAACGCAGTGAAGAAGCGCGAGGACACGCACCGCATGGCGGACGCCAACAAGGCGTTCTCACATTATCGCTGGTAGGCGCAATCGAGCGCCGGCCCGGAGCTTCCCATGGCACGCACCACACCTCTCGACCGCTATCGCAACATCGGCATCATGGCCCACATCGATGCCGGCAAGACGACGACGACCGAGCGCATCCTCTATTACACCGGCCGCTCCTACAAGATCGGCGAGGTCCATGAGGGCACCGCCACCATGGACTGGATGGAGCAGGAGCAGGAGCGCGGCATCACCATCACTTCGGCCGCGACCACCTGCTTCTGGCGGGATCACCGCATCAACATCATCGATACGCCGGGCCATGTCGACTTCACCATCGAGGTCGAGCGCTCGCTGCGCGTGCTCGACGGCGCCGTGACCGTCTTCGACAGCGTCGCCGGCGTCGAGCCGCAGTCCGAGACGGTGTGGCGCCAGGCCGACAAGTACGGCGTGCCGCGCATCTGCTTCGTCAACAAGATGGACCGCATCGGCGCCAACTTCATGCGCTGCGTCGAGATGATCAAGGACCGCCTGGGCGCGGTGCCGCTGGTGACCCAGCTGCCGATCGGCGTCGAGAGCGACTTCGTCGGCATCGTCGATCTCGTCAAGATGAAGGCGATCACGTGGCAGGACGAGACCCTCGGCGCCAAGTTCGACGAGGTCGAGATTCCCGACGACATGGCCGAGCTCGCCGCCGAATACCGCTCGCAGCTGGTCGATCTCGCGGTCGAGCAGGACGACCAGGCGCTCGAGAAGTATCTCGCCGGCGAGGAGCCCGATGCCGAGACCCTGCGGCGCTGCATCCGCAAGGGCACGACTTCCTACGCCTTCGTGCCGGTCCTCTGCGGTTCGGCCTTCAAGAACAAGGGCGTGCAGCCGCTGCTCGACGGCGTCGTCGACTACCTGCCGGCGCCGACCGACGTCGCCGCGATCAAGGGCGTGAAGATGGGCTCGGACGATCCCATTGTGCGCCATGCCTCCGACGATGAGCCGTTCGCCGCGCTCGCCTTCAAGATCATGACCGATCCCTTCGTCGGGTCGCTCACCTTCGCGCGCATCTATTCCGGCGTGCTGCAGAGCGGCACCGCGGTGCTGAACTCGGTCAAGGACAATCGCGAGCGCATCGGCCGCATGCTGCAGATGCACGCCAACCATCGCGAGGACATCAAGGAGGCGCGCGCCGGCGACATCGTCGCGCTCGCCGGGCTCAAGGCGACCACGACCGGCGACACGCTGTGCGATTCCGCGAATCCCGTCGTGCTCGAGCGCATGGAGTTCCCCGATCCCGTCATCGAGATCGCGGTCGAGCCCAAGACCAAGGGCGACCAGGAGAAGATGGGCCAGGCGCTGGCGCGGCTGGCGACCGAGGATCCTTCGTTCCGCGTGACGGTCGATCATGAGAGCGGCCAGACCATCATCAAGGGGATGGGCGAGCTCCATCTCGAGATCATCGTCGACCGCATGAAGCGCGAGTTCAAGGTCGAGGCCAATATCGGCGCGCCGCAGGTCGCCTATCGCGAGACCATCACCCGGCCGGCCGACGTCGACTACACGCACAAGAAGCAGACCGGCGGCTCCGGCCAGTACGCGCGCGTCAAGATGCATTTCGACCCGCTGGTCGCGGGCGGCGGCTTCGAGTTCGAGAACGACGTGGTCGGCGGCACCGTGCCCAAGGAGTATGTCCCGGGCGTCGAGAAGGGCGTGCGCGGCTCGCTCGAGAACGGGGTCCTCGCCGGCTTCCCGGTGATCGACCTCAAGGTGACGCTGACCGACGGCGCCTATCACGAGGTCGATTCGAGCGCGCTTGCCTTCGAGATCGCGGCACGCGCGGCGATGAAGGAAGGGCTCGCCAAGGCGGCGCCGAAGCTGCTCGAGCCGGTAATGCGCGTCGAGGTGGTGACGCCGCGCGACTACATGGGCGACGTCATCGGCGACCTCAACAGCCGGCGCGGACGCATCACCGGCCAGGATCAGCGCGGCAACGCCGAGGTGATCAACGCCATGGTGCCGCTCGCCAACATGTTCGGCTATGTCAACAACCTGCGCTCGATGAGCCAGGGACGGGCGCAGTACACCATGCATTTCGACCATTACGAGCAGGTGCCGCAGGCGGTGGCGGACGAGGTCCGCGCCAAGATGGCCTGATGCGGTGCGCCATCTTGGCGCGGCGCTCATCGGGCGAAAGCACCTCCTGAAGCGAGAGAAGGTTCAAGCGGAGACGGAGCCATGGCGAAGGCGAAATTCGAGCGGACGAAGCCGCATTGCAATGTCGGGACGATCGGTCACGTCGATCACGGGAAGACGTCGCTGACGGCGGCGATCACCAAGATCCTGGCGGAGACGGGTGGTGCGACGTACACGGCCTACGACCAGATCGACAAGGCGCCGGAGGAGCGGGCGCGCGGGATCACGATCTCGACGGCGCACGTGGAATACGAGACGAAGAAGCGTCACTACGCGCATGTCGACTGCCCCGGCCATGCGGACTACGTGAAGAACATGATCACGGGCGCGGCGCAGATGGACGGGGCGATCCTGGTGGTGTCGGCGGCGGACGGCCCGATGCCGCAGACGCGCGAGCACATCCTGCTGGCGCGGCAGGTGGGGGTTCCGGCGGTCGTGGTGTTCTTGAACAAGGTGGACATGGTGGACGATCCGGAGCTTCTGGATCTGGTGGAGCTGGAGGTGCGGGAGCTGCTGAGCTCCTATCAGTTCCCGGGGGACAAGATCCCGATCATCCGCGGCTCGGCGCTGATGGCGCTGGAGGACAAGAACAAGGAGCTGGGTCACGACGCGATCCTGAAGCTGATGGCGGCGGTTGACGAGTACATCCCGCAGCCGGTGCGGGCGAAGGACAAGCCGTTCCTGATGCCGATCGAGGACGTGTTCTCGATCTCGGGCCGCGGCACGGTGGTGACGGGCCGGGTGGAGCGCGGGATCGTCAAGGTGGGTGACGAGATCGAGATCGTGGGTTTGAGGCCGACGACGAAGACGGTGGTGACCGGGGTTGAGATGTTCCGCAAGCTGCTGGACAGCGGCGAGGCCGGGGACAATATCGGGGCGCTGCTGCGCGGCACGAAGCGGGAAGAGGTGGAGCGGGGCCAGGTTCTGGCGGCGCCGGGATCGATCACGCCGCACACCAACTTCCAGGCGGAGGCCTACATCCTGACCAAGGAGGAGGGCGGCCGTCACACGCCGTTCTTCACCAATTACCGGCCGCAATTCTACTTCCGGACGACGGACGTGACCGGGACGGTGAAGCTGAAGGAAGGCACGGAGATGGTGATGCCGGGCGACAACGTGCAGATGGAGGTGGAGCTGATCGCGCCCATCGCCATGGACGAAGGGCTGCGCTTTGCGATCCGCGAAGGCGGCCGCACGGTGGGCGCCGGCGTCGTCGCCAAGATCTTGAAATAGCGGGGGAAAAGAGCCGCGGCGGACAACCCGCCGCGGCCCGCGAGGGTTGGTGTGGCGGCTCGCGGGCCGCGGCGAAACACAAAAGTTGGCGGCTTGACGCGCGCGGCGAGATGAAAAGGTGGTGACATGGCGGCAGACAATCAGAACATCCGCATTCGGCTGAGGGCGTATGACCATCGCGTCCTCGACCAGTCGACGAGCGAGATCGTCAACACCGCCAGGCGGACCGGCGCCCGCGTGCGCGGCCCGATCCCGCTGCCGACCAAGATCGAGAAGTACACCGTGCTGCGCTCGCCGCACATCGACAAGAAGTCGCGCGAGCAGTTCGAGATCCGCACGCACAAGCGCGTGATCGACATCGTCGAGACAGCGAAACGCACGGGCGCGCGTGTGGCGGGTCCCATCCCGCTGCCGACGCACCTCGCGCGGTACACCGTCCTCCGGGGCCCGCACGTCGACAAGAAGTCGCGCGAGCAGTTCGAGATCCGCACGCACAAGCGGCTGCTCGACATCCTCGAGCCGACCCAGCAGACGCTGGACGCGCTGATGAAGCTCGACCTGTCCGCGGGTGTCGACGTGGAAATCAAGACCTGAGCCAACGAGAAAACGCCATGAA
>DASQSR010000313.1:0-8040 GCA_035642295.1 Allostellaceae bacterium
GATGAAATCGGGATGGCCGGCGAGATAATCGAAGGAGAAGCGGATCAGCTTCTCCATCGCCTCTGCCGGCGGCAGATCGCCCAGCGACAGCGCGCGCTCCTGGCTGCGGATCTCGGCGTAGACGCCTTCGAGCACGGCGCGGTAGAGCGCTTCCTTGCTGCCGAAATAATGATAGACGAGCTGCTTGTTGAGGCCGGCGCCGCGCGCGATCTCGTCGACGCGCGCGCCCATCAGCCCTTTGGCGGCGAACTCGGTGCGCGCCGCGGCGAGCAGCAGGCGGCGCGAGGCATCGGCATCGCGCCGGCCGATCCGCTCCCCCTCGACGCGAGCATCCATCGCCCGTTCCCCGACTGCTAATCAACCATCCAGTTGTTTGATTATTGACGGAACCGGCCGGCTCAGGCAATGCTTTCCGCGAGGCCATGTCGAGGAGAGGTGGGATGAAGCGCGTGGGAAGCCTTGCCGCGGTCGCCCTGCTGGCGATCGCGCTCGTCGCGCCAGGGGCCGAGGCGGCGGAAAAGCTGACGCTGGTGCTCAACTGGGTTCCGACCGCCGACCATTCGCCCTACTACTTCGCCAGGCAGCAGGGCTGGTACGCCAAGGCCGGCATCGACCTCCGCATCGAGACCGGCAAGGGCTCCGGCATCACCGCGCAGCGCGTCGGCGCCGGCACCGCCGAGCTCGGCATCGCCGATCTCGCCACCGCGCTCGTCGCCAAAAGCAAAGGCGCCGACCTGGTCGCGGTGATGAACGTCTACGCCAACTCGCCGCAGGGCTTCTATTGGCTGAAGAGCAGCGGCATCAAGGGACCGAAGGATTTCCCGGGCCACAAGATCGGCAATCCGCCCGGCGACGCCGCGCGCATCATGTGGCCGGCCTTCGCCAAGGCGGCGGGGATCGATCCCAACTCCGTCACTTGGGTCAACATCTCGCCGCAGGCGAAGATCGCCTCGCTCAAGAGCCACGCGGTCGACATCATCACCGATTTCTACAACGAGCACGATCTCAAGGTGCGCGATTTCGGCAGCGATCTCGGCTTCCTCGCCTGGCGCGACATCGGCGTCAATCCCTACGGCAACTCGGTGATCGTCAACGGTGACTATTTGAGGCACCATCGCGACGTCGTGCGCAGCTTCGTCGAGATCTCTCAGCGCGCCTTCGCCGCCTGCGTCAAAGACGTCGATCCCTGTCTCAAGGCGCTGTTCACCGATGTCAGCGGCCTCGACGACCGCGTCCAGCACGATCAGTGGAACCGCATCAAGGAGCTGATGCGCGATCCCTCCACCACCTCCATCGCCCTCGGCTGGTTCGACCCGAAGCGGATGGCGAGCGACTATGCGCTGGTGAAGACCTATTTCGGGCTCGAGAAGCCGTTCGATATCAACGCGGCCTACACCGACGCCTTCCTCGACAAGTCGATCAAGATGACGAAGGAGTAGGCTGACCGGCGCCCGTTCCAGCGGGCGGGGGGGCCGTCAGCGTCGCTTTCGCGGGGGCGGGAGGATCCTTGCGGAAGTCCGCGACGCGCTCGAGGATCGCCTCGCGAGAAGGCTGGGCTAGCCGTTGGCTTTCTGCTGCAGCTGCTGGATCAGGGCCGAGATCTCGCCGTTGTTCTGCTCGATCACCGACTGAAATTCCTGGCGGTAGGTTACCGCCTGGCTGATGCCTTCGATGCTGACATCGGTGATCTTGTAGCCGTTCGGCGTCTTGGCCAGCTGCCAGATGACGCGCGCCGGCTCTTCGTTGGCGCGTTCGATCTCGGTCGTCACCATGGCGCCGTTGCTCTGCTCGCGGTCGCCGACGACCTTGAACTGGGCGCCGCTGTACTGGCGGAAGCGGCTGGCATAGACCTGCACCATATAATTCTCGAACGCGGCGACGAATTGCTGGCGCTGCGCGTCGCTGGCGGTGCGCCAATATCGGCCAAGGACGAACTGGGCGATGCGCGGCGCGTCGAAATCCTGATCGGCGACGACGTGGAGCTGGCGCTTCAGCTCGGCGTCCGAGATGGTCGTGTTGCGGGCGAGCTTCAGAACTTTGTCGGCGGTCTGAGCGATGAAGCTGCCGGCATCGTCGGCCGCCTTGGCCGGCTGCATCGGCGCGGTCAGTGCCAAAACCCCGCAGAGCCCCAAAGCCAGGAGGAAGCCTGCACGCATGGACGCTACTCCTTTGTCAATGTAAACGCCGACGCGGCCCACAACGCTCAGGGACCAGAGCTCGCGACCAACGTATCCGCCTTGCGGTTGAGCGTCGCCACCAGTCCTCGCACCCCCTGCTGCCCAAGAACCGCCGAGAATTGGGCGCGCAGCGTCGCCAGCTGGCTGACGGTGCCCGTGAGGTATACGTCCTTGATCTGCCAATTATCCCCGTTGCGCAGCATCAAATAGTCGATGGCGACCGGATTGCCGTTCGCCTGGATGATGCGGCTGTCGACGATCGTGCCATAAGCCGTGGTCCGGGCGCCCGTCACCTCGAAGCGCTGCCCGCCGTAGCTGTCGAAGCTGTTGGCGTAGGTGGCGATGGTGTAGCGGGCGAAGGCATCGGTCACCTGCTGCCGCTGCGCCGGCGAGAAGCTCGTCCAGGCCAGCCCCACTGCCATCTCTGCCATGGCCGGCAGATCGAAGCTCTGACGGATGGCCGGCGCCAGCGCCTGATAGCGCCCCTTGTCGCCGAGCTGCGGTCCCTCTCTCATGGTCTGAAGCAGCCTCGCATAGAAGCTCCGGATTGTTGCCTCCGGCGGGGCCGCGGCGTGCGCCGCGGCCGAGGCGATCTGCAGCGCCGCCAGGATGACGACGGCGAGACGGATGAAGCGGTGCATCATGGCCTGCCCTCACTTGGGCAGCCATGTGAGGGGTTGCCCGGCGGTTTCAAGGCGCGGGCCTGCCAAGCCCTTTCGGACTGCGGCGGATTGCCGCAGTTTTCGCGCGAGCGGACCCACTTGTCACCCGGCGGATTTGGCCGGGGCCTGCCAGTCGGCGAAGCCGCGCGCTTCGGCGGCGAGGCGCTGCAGCAGCGGCGCCGGCGCCAAGGCGCGCTCGCCGAAGCGCTGCGCGAAGGCGCCGAGGCGCTCGGCGATCCGCCCCGGGCCGACCGTGTCGGCATAGTGCATGGGGCCGCCGCGATAGACCGGCCAGCCATAGCCATAGACCCAGATGACGTCGATATCGCCCGGCCTCAGCGCGATGCCTTCGTCGAGGATCTTGGCGCCTTCGTTGATCATGGGATAGAGCAGCCGCTCCAGCATCTCGGGCTCGGCGATCGGCCGGCGCTCGACGCCGAGCTTCTCCGAGACGCCGACAATGATGCGCTCGACCTCGGGATCGGGAAGCGGCGCGCGGCTGCCGGGCTCGTAGTGGTAGTAGCCCGCCCCGGTCTTCTGCCCAAGCCGCCCGGCTTCGTAGAGCGCATCGGCGATCGGCGCCTTGGTGCCGCGCGCCTGGCGCACGCGCCAGCCGACGTCCAGCCCGGCGAGATCGCCCATGGCGAAGGGCCCCATCGGGAAGCCGAAATCGGTGAGCACCTTGTCGACCTGATGCGGCAGCGCCCCTTCGATCAGCAGCCGCTCGGCTTCGCGGCCGCGCTGCGCCAGCATGCGATTGCCGACAAAGCCGTCGCAGACGCCGACCAGCGCCGGCACCTTGCGGATGGTCTTCGCCAGCGCCATCGAGGTGGCGATGACCGGCTTCGCCGTCTTCGCCCCGCGGACGATTTCAAGCAGACGCATGACGTTGGCGGGGCTGAAGAAGTGTAGCCCGATGACGCTCTCCGGCCGGCTCGTCGCGGCGGCGATGGTGTTGACGTCGAGCGTCGAGGTATTGGTGGCGAGGATCGCGTCGCGCTTGGCCATCCGGTCCAGCCGGGCGAAGATGTCTTTCTTCAGCGCCATGTCCTCGAATACCGCCTCGATGACAATGTCGGCATCGGCGATGTCGTCATAGGAGATCGAGCCCTTGATCAGTCCCATCCGGGTGGCGATCTCGCCGGACTCCATGCCGCCGCGGCTGGCGCTGATCTCGTAGTTCTTGCGCACGACGCCGAGGCCGCGCTCGAGCGCCGCCGCGTCGGCCTCGACGACGGTCACGGGAATCCCGGCATTGGCGAAGTTCATGGCGATGCCGCCGCCCATCGTGCCGGCGCCGATCACCGCCGCTTTGCCGATCGGCCGCACCGGCGTATCCGCGGGGACGTCGGGGATCTTCGCCGCGTCGCGCTCGGCGAAGAAGAAGTAGCGCTGCGCCTTCGATTGCTCGCCGCCGAGCAGCTTGAGGAAGAGCTCGCGCTCGCGCTTCAGCCCCTCGTCGAAGGGCAGCGTGACCGCCGCCTCGACGGCGTCGATGCAGGCCTGCGGCGCCTCGAGGCCGCGCTTGCGCTTGCCGAGCGTGGCGCGGTAGTTCCGGAAGAAATCCGGTTCGGGCAGCTTCAGCTTGTCGCTCATGTCGCGGATGCGCCGCAGCGGCAAGCCCTCGCGCACCACCTTCTCGGCGAAGCCGACCGCGGCGGCGCGGAGGTCGCCGGCGGCGACCTCGTCGACGAGCCCGTGTTGCAGCGCCACCGCCGCGCCGATGGGCTCGCCGCCGCTGATCATGTCGAGCGCGAGCGGCACGCCCACCACGCGGGGGAGGCGCTGGGTGCCGCCGGCGCCGGGCAAAATGCCGAGCTTTACCTCGGGGAGGCCGAGCCGCGCCGCGGCGACGGCGACGCGATAGTGGCAGGCGAGCGCCAGCTCGAGCCCGCCGCCCAGGGCCGTGCCGTGGATGGCCGCAACAACCGGCTTTGTGCTCGCTTCGATGGTGCCGATCACCGCGGCAAGGCCGGGCTCGCGCATCGGCTTGCCAAACTCGGTGATGTCGGCGCCGGCGACGAAGGTGCGTCCGGCGCAAATCAGCACCACCGCCGCGACCGAAGCATCGGCGATCGCCGCGTCGAGCGCCGATTTGATGCCGGAGCGGACGGCATGGCTCAGCGCGTTCACCGGCGGGCTGTCGATGGTAAGGATGGCGACCGCGCGCTCGCGCGCGCTGCGGACGACCTGATCTGCTTCGGGCATGCGGCTCCTCCTCAGCGGTGTTTTGGCGCGGGGGCGCTTTGGGGTTGAGGGTTGGGGCCTTGCTCAAGCGCTGTCAAGGCCGTGGATTTACATCGAAAGGGCGATGATCAGGACAGCGCTACTCCGCCTGGGGGGCTTCAGTTCCGCGCGACTGCCGGTATGATCTTCGGCCATGCAGAGCGCGCCCGTGATCTTCCTCGCCGCTGGAGTTGCCGCACTGGCGTGCGCCGTCGCGACGATGCTGCTCGCCCAAAGGCGCGCCGCTCGACGCCTGTTGCGGAAGCTCGAGTGCGCCGTCGACGATCATATCGACCGGCTGGTCCGCGTGCGCGCCGAATGGGTGCGCTTCGACGAGGATGGCCGGCTGCATTCGCCGCAATGGGAGCGGGAGATCGGCCGGTTTCTCGACGGCGAGCTCCCGGCCGTGCTCGACGCGCGTGACCTGCGGCGCCTCGAGGCCGACCGCGCGCGCTTCGTGCGATTGATCGCGGACCGCGTGGCGGCCGGGGCGGCGCGGCATCCCTACTATCGATAACGCGCCTTGGCGCGGACCCGTTATCGTTAACCAAATGTAAATCCCGCCATGCTTCGATCGACCGGTCTGAATCGGGGAGCTGCTGGCAATGGTGGTTGTCACCCGCGAAGAGCCATCGGTCGGGGATTTGGGCCGCAATGGGATCGACCTGTTCAAGGTACTGACCTGGATCGGGGCCGCCGCGCTGCCTTGGTCGGTGTTGATCGTCGCCGTGCGGTTCCTCCTTGCCGCCTTCGCTTAAGGCGGTGCCGTCCGCTTAGTTCGATCGTTGCACCCGACCGGTCGGATTGCGCCGCCGGCCCGAGGCTTCGCCGCCGCGCCCGCCGATCTGCTAAATTCACGCCGCAAGAACGTTTCGCGGCTCAGCCATGACCTCGCTCACCAATTTCGGCGACCTCGCGGTGCTGCTGCCGCTGGCGACCGCCATCGTGCTTTGGCTCTGGCTCGCCGGCGACCGGGCGGCGCTGCTGTGGTGGCTGCTGGCGCTGACGCTGTGCGTCGGGCTCCTCGGGCTCCTTAAGATCTATATGGCCGCTTGCCCTTTCGGGTCGTTGCACAGCCCGAGCGGTCATGCCGGATTTTCCGAGCTGGTCTATGGCACGATCGCCGCCTGCCTCGCCGCGCGGCTGACCGGGCGTTGGCGCGTTCTCGCGCTCGCCGCGGGCGGAGCGCTCATTGTGGGTATTGCGCTGTCGCGCCTCGTGCTCGGCGACCATACGCCGCTCGAGGTCGCCGTCGGCCTTGTCATCGGCGGCGTCTCGCTCGCCCTGCTGCTGCGCGGAGCGCCGACCTTGCGTTCGACCCGCCTGCCGATCCGGCCGCTGCTGCTCGCGGTGGTGGTTATCGTCGTGCTCCTGCATGGGCGGGAGCTTCACGCCGAAGCCATGCTGCACGCCGTGGGCCTCTACTTCGCCAAGTCTGGCGCCGTCTGCGCCTGACCGGTCTCAGCGCGTGGCGGCGGAGCGATCGGCGCCGCCGGCATCGGCCGTCAGCGCGTGGTCGGCGAGCACATCGACCCAGAGCGCCGGGTTTTCCGGGCTCTGGCGGGCGATCCAGCGATAGGGGAGGCGAGCCCAGTCGAGGACGCGCGGCGCGCGGCTGTCGAGGACAAGATCGCCGTCACTCGTCCGCGCCACCAGCACCAGGTGCGGTTCGCCATGCTCGGTCAGCGCCGTGGTGAGCAGCAGCGCATCCCGCGGCCAGCCCAGGGCGATCAGCTCGCGCCGCTTCTCGAGCGCGAACTTGTTGCAGTCGCCCTGGCCGTCTGTCGGATAGTCCCAGACATGCTGAGGGTCGTCCCGCCATTGGATGGCGGCGTTGACCCTGGCCTGGACGGTGTCGAGCTGCTGGCGGGCCGCCGGGGTGAGCTGGACAACCGCGGGATCGGCGACGACCCCACTGCATTCCGACAGGTAGTGCGCACAGAAGCCGATGAAGCCGCCGGGCGGCGCCACCAGCGCGCCCGTGGGCATCGGCGTCGCCGCCGCGGCCGGCAGCGCTGCGGCGAGCACGCTCGCGGCCAGAATACCGGGTATCGACAGTAATCGCCTCGACATCCACGCCTCCAATACTTGCGTGAATGCTGAAGCAGCGGGCTTAATTCCAAATGAAACTTAAAATTGAATGGATTTATTTCGCGGAGACTTATCGTATAACTTTAAGAAGATTTGTAGAGCATTTTAGGAAAACGGCGATCGGTCCAGCGCCCGACACTGGCGGCGGGTGCCGGTGGTGCGAAGCTTTCGGCAGCACGACGGGCGCTGCCATACGCGTTTTCCGCGCAGGGCAGGGGATGAGGCTGTCCCGGTGAAGCGCCGAAGGAATGGGCGGTTCCCGAGTTGGGGGCGCGTTTTGCGAGGTTACACCCGCGCGGCGATAAGGCACCGCTGGTCCCTGTGCTGACGCGCCCCGATATTCGTCTGCGGCGGCCTGATCAGGAGCGCTCGATGCAGTAATGGCGCCCAAGCATTACTTGACGCTACCGGCGCTCGCGGCCATAGTGACCTTGAACTTTGGCCCCGTGAGCCCCTTCGAGGTGGTTCCTATGAAGCGAGAATTTTTGGCCTTTGCCGCCTCTGCCCTCATCAGCTTGACGGCTTCCGCTGCGATTGCGGCGGATAGCGGCGCGCCCATCCAGCTGGCCCAACAAGCGCTGACGCCGGCACAGCAACGGGCGGTCGACGCGGCGGTCCGGTCGATCGATGATGCCATCGCCTCCGGCAATTCGAGCAGGATCAATGCGGCGGTGAGTCGGGCGGTTGACGCCAATCTGAACCTGGCGGGGACCATCATCGGCATCGTCGCCAGCCGGAACCCCACAGTCGCCGCTACCCTGGCGGCCGACGCGGCAACGGCGAACCCGGCCGTGGCGGTTGCGGTTTTCATTGCCGCGGCGAAAGCCGTGCCGGACCAGACGCAGGCGATCCTCGCGGCGGTGACCCAAGCGGCGCCCGGTCAG
>DASQSR010000314.1:0-12576 GCA_035642295.1 Allostellaceae bacterium
GCACCGCTGCTCGAGGTCGAAGGCGTCACGCTGCAGTACAAGACGCGGCAGCATCTCGTCACCGCGACCTACCGGGTCGGCTTCAGCGTCCATCGCGGCGACCGTTTCATCCTGCTCGGCCCTTCCGGCTGCGGCAAGTCGACGCTGCTCAAAGGCGTCGGCGGCTTTCTCGCGCCGGTCGAGGGCAGCATCCGCCTCAACGGCCGCCCGATCGACCGGCCGGGTCCCGACCGCATGATGGTGTTCCAGGAATTCGACCAGCTCCTGCCGTGGAAGACGGTGAAGCAGAACGTCATGTTCCCGATGCTGGCCAGCCGGCGCTGCCGCGCCGCGGAGGCGGCGGAGCGGGCGATGGCCTATATCGTCAAGGTCGGGCTGGAGAAGTTTGCCCACGTCTATCCCCACATGCTCTCGGGCGGGATGAAGCAGCGCGTCGCCATCGCCCGCGCCATGGCGATGGAGCCGGAGATCCTGCTGATGGACGAGCCCTTCGCCGCGCTCGACGCCCTGACGCGGCGCAAGATGCAGGACGAGCTGCTGCAGCTCTGGGACGATATCCGCTTCACCATGCTCTTCGTCACCCATTCGATCGAGGAGGCGATCATCGTCGGCAACCGCATCCTGGTGCTGACGCCGCATCCCGGCCAGGTGAAGGCCGAGCTCAACGCGGCGCGCGGCGCCGACGGCGCCGAGGCGCTGCAGCGCCGCATCCGCGGCATGCTCTTCGCCGAGGCGGTCGAGCGGGGGGAGGCGGGGCGGTGAGCGCCGAGAACGCCGCCGTCCTGCCGCCGGTGCGGCCGGAGTTCGAGCGCGAGCCGCTCGACGCGCGCAACATCGGCGAGATCGAGCGGCCGCTGTCGCTATGGGAGCGGCTCGGCAACGTCACCGCGCTCCGGCGGCTTCTGCTGCTCGTGGCGCTCGCCGCGATCTGGCAGGCCTATGCGTCCTGGCTCAACAACCCGCTGATCTTTCCCACCTTCGCCGATACCGTGACGGCGCTGGTCAAGGGCTTCGCCAGCGGCGAGCTGGTGTCGCGCACGCTCACCTCGATGAAGGTGCTGGTGATGGGCTATGCCGCCGGCGTTGCCGCCGCCGCGGCGCTCACCGGCTTTGCCGTCTCGACGCGGCTCGGCACCGATCTCCTCACCACCCTCACCGCCATGTTCAACCCGCTGCCGGCGATCGCGCTGCTGCCGCTGGGCCTGCTCTGGTTCGGCCTCGGCAATCCCAGCCTCATCTTCGTGCTCATCCATTCCGTGCTGTGGGCGGTCTCGCTCAACACCTTCTCGGGTTTCCTCGCCGTGAGCCAGACGCTGCGCATGGCCGGGCACAATTACGGGCTGCGCGGCATCGGCTATGTCGCGCGCATCCTGGTGCCGGCGGCGCTGCCGGCGATCCTCACCGGCCTCAAGGTCGGCTGGGCCTTCGCCTGGCGCACGCTGATCGCCGCCGAGCTGGTGTTCGGAGTGAGCTCGGGCTCGGGCGGGCTCGGCTGGTACATCTACGAGAACAAGAACGAGCTCGAGACCGCCAACGTGTTCGCCGGCCTCTTCACCGTGATCATCATCGGCCTCGTCATCGAGAGCATCGTGTTCCGCGCCATCGAGAACGCCACGGTGCGCAAATGGGGAATGCAGCAATGACCCTGGTCGTCGATCCCGCCGTGATCGAGGAGACGGCAAAGCTCCTCTATATCCGCGCCCTGAAGCTGCTTCCCGACGACATCAAGCGCGGCTTCGACCGGCTCTATCAGGCGGAGACCCACGGCACCGCGCGCAGCATCCTCGAGACCATGCGCGCCAACATCGCCGTGGCGGAAAAGACCGACAATCTCCTCTGCCAGGACACCGGCATCCCGATCTACAACGTCGTCATCGGCCGCGACGTCGCCGTCGACGGCGCCGCGCTGAAGGCGGCGATCCGCCGCGGCTGCGAGCGGGCGACGCGGGAGCACCCGCTGCGCTCCTCGGTCGTCCATCCCCTGACCCGCGCCAACGAGCATACCTCCTGCGGCGCGCTGGTGCCGGTCATCACCGTCGATTTCAGCGACCGTCCGCAGGAGCTGGTGATCGAGATGATCCCCAAGGGCAGTGGCTCGGAGAACGGCTCCTTCCTCAAGATGTGCATCCCGGCCGACGGCGTCGACGGCATCAAGACCTTCGTCATCGACCGCGTCATCGAGGCGGGCGGCAAGGTCTGCCCGCCGACCATCGTCGGCGTCGGCATCGGCGGCACGTCGGATCTCTGCATGCACCTGGCGAAGGTCGCGGCGACGCGCCCGCTCGGCACCGTCTGCGGCGATGCCGAGGGGGCGCGGCTCGAACGCGCCCTCAGCGATGCCGTCAACAGCCTCGGCATCGGCCCGCAGGGCCTCGGTGGCGACAGCACCGCCTTTGCCGTCCATGTCGAGCTGGCGGCGACTCACATCACGATGAACCCGGTGGCGGTCAACATCCAGTGCCACTCTGCCCGGCGCGCCAGCGCCACCTTCCGCCCCGACGGCGTCAGCATCGGAGCCTGAGGCCCATGGCCGACCACCATTTCCGCATGCCGATCGACGAAGCGGCGGTGCGCGCGCTCGCCGTCGGCGACCGGGTGACGCTCGACGGGACGCTGTTCGGCATCCGCGACGCGACCCAGATCGCCCTCTTCGACCGCGGCCGCAGGACGCGCTTCGACCTCGCCGGCCACGCCGTGATCCACACCGCGCCCAATGTGCGCAAGGTGCCGGTCGCGGCCGATACGCCGGTCGGCTACGCGCCGGTTTGCGTCGGCACGACGACGAGCGCGCGGATGGAGCGTTTCACCTTGCCGCTGATGCGCGATTGCGGCGTCCGCCTCATCATCGGCAAGGGCGGGCTCGGCGCCGAATCCCAGCGCGCCTTCGCTGCGCTCGGCGGCGCCTATCTCGCCATCATCGGCGGCGCCGCCGCGCTCGAGACTACCTGGATCGAGGCGATCGAGGATGTCGATCTCGACGACCTCAACCCCGAAAGCCTCTGGCGCTTCCGTGTCCGCGATTTCGGTCCGCTGCTGGTGGCGATGGATGCCCATGGCGGCAGCCTCTACGACGGGGTCAGAGACACCGCCGCCTCCCGCCGCGCCCAAGCCCTCGCCGCGCTCGGGGTGAAGGGAATCTAGCCGTGCCGCGTGTTACGTCGCTTCGCAGCTTTTTCCCTCTCCGCCGCGCAGCGGGGGAGAGGGCGGGGCCCATCGCGAAGCGATGGGAGGGTGAGGTGGTCGTTCCGCCGCGCCAGCGCTTTTGCCATCGCCCCCCACCTCACCGACAACCCGTTCGATCGCTTCGCGATCGAACCCTCGGGGCCGGTCGCAGAGCGACCGGCCGGGTTGTCCCTCTCCACCCCCAAGGGGC
This sequence comes from Allostellaceae bacterium, assembly GCA_035642295.1. GTDB lineage: Bacteria > Pseudomonadota > Alphaproteobacteria > ATCC43930 > CGMCC-115725 > DAHUYF01. The sequence continues at coordinate 3,374 of DASQSR010000314.1, forward strand.
GGAGAGGGAGTTCGACGAGCGCTTCGTCTGATGAATCGCCTCCGCTTCGACATTCTCATTCTTGGCAGCGGCGGGGCCGGGCTCTTTGCCGCGTTGCATGCGAAGCGGGCCGCGCCCGAGCTCTCCGTTGCGGTGGCGGTGAAGGGCCTCTTGGGCAAGTGCGGCTGCACCCGCATGGTGCAGGGCGGTTACAACGTGGCGCTGGCGCCCGAGGATTCCGCCGAGCGCCATTTCATGGACACGGTCGAAGGCGGCAGCTGGCTCAACGACCAGGAGCTGGCCTGGACGCTGGTCACCGTGGCGCAGCAGCGTATCCGCGAGCTGGAGAACGAGCTCGGCTGCTTCTTCGACCGCAATCCCGACGGCACCGTCCACCAGAAGGCCTTTGCCGGGCAGACCTTCGACCGGACCGTGCACAAGGGTGATCTCACCGGCATCGAGATCATCAACCGGCTCGCCGAGCAGGTCTGGGCGCGCGACATCGCCAGGCTCGAGGAGCATCGCGCCGTGGCGCTGATTCCGGCCGAGGATGGCGAAGGGCTGTCGGGCGTGCTGATGATCGACATGCGCCGCGGCGACTTCGTGTTCGTCGAGGCGCGCGCCGTGCTGCTCGCCACCGGTGGCGGCCCGACGATGTACAAGTACCACACGCCTTCGGGCGACAAATCCTGCGACGGCCTCGCCATGGCGCTGCGCGTCGGGCTCGCGCTGCGCGACATCGAGATGGTGCAGTTCCATCCGACGGGGCTGATGGCCGGGCCCGGCACGCGCATGACCGGGACCGTCCTCGAGGAAGGGCTGCGTGGCTCCGGCGGGTATCTGCTCGGCGGCGACGGCGCGCGGTTCATGCAGAACTACGATGCGCGCGGCGAGCGTGCGACGCGCGATATCGTCAGCCGCGCCATGGCCCGCGAGATCCGGCGCGGCAACACCTCGCCGCATGGCGGGCTCTATCTCGAGATGAAGCATCTCGGCCCCGCCCGCGTCCGCGCCTTGTTCAAGGGCATGGTCGAGCGCTGCGCCGATTGCGGCTTCGATCTCGCCGGCGGCCGCGTCGAGGTCATCCCGACGGCGCACTACATGATGGGCGGCCTCGTCTTCGCCAGCGATGGCGCCACCGCGCTCCCCGGCCTCTTCGCCGCCGGCGAGGACACCGGCGGGGTCCATGGCGGCAACCGGCTCGGCGGCAACGGCGTTGCCAACTCCACCGTGTTCGGCGGCATCGCCGGCGACCGCATGGCGGAATGGGTGCGCGCCGGCGCGCGCTTCCGCCCGCCCGACCACAGCGCGATTGATGCGGTGGTGGCGGAATGCCGCGTGCCGCTCGAAGCGCCTCCTGGCGATGTCGCGGCGCTGCGCGAAGAGCTGCAGGAGCTGATGTGGCGCGATGTCGGCATCCTGCGCGATCGCGCCGGGCTCGAGCGCGCCGCCGCGGCGCTGGTCGATCTCGACCGGCGGCTCGACCGCACCGGCGTTGCGACGCACGATCTCGCCTTCAACCTCACCTGGCATGACTGGCTCAACCTCAAGAGCCTGATCCTGGTGAGCCGCGCCATTGCCGCCGCGGCGCTGGCGCGCGAGGAATCGCGCGGTGCGCATTTCCGCGAGGATTTCCCCGAAACCCGCCCCGCCGATCGCGATCTCGCCTTCACCACCGCGCGGCTCGCCGGTGCCGCGCTGGCGGTGGGCTTCGAGCCGGTGCGCTTCACCCGGGTGCGGCCGGGGGAGAGCCTGCTGCCCGCGGCCGTGGCGGCTCATGCCTGAGGGCGAGGCGAGGCTTCCTGCGGAGGCGCTGCATGCGCTCGCGCGCCAGGCGCTGATCGCCGCCGGCACCAGCCCCGCCAATGCCGAAGCGGTAGCGGACGCGTTGATCGCGGCGGAACTCGACGGAATTCCCTCGCACGGCCTATCCCGGCTGCCCTTCTATGCCGAGCAGGTGCGAAGCGGCAAGGTCGACGGCCGCGCCGAGCCGGTGCTGTCGCGCCCGGCGCCGGCCGTGCTCCGCGTCGATGCGCGGAGCGGCTTCGCCTTTCCGGCGATCGCGCGCGGCCTTGATGCGGCCGAAGCGGCACTCCCCGAGACCGGCGCGATGGCCCTCGCCATCGCTAATTCGCATCATTGCGGCATGCTCGGTCATGCCGTCGAAGGTTGCGCAGCCCGCGGGCTCTTCGCGCTCGCCTTCGCCAACACGCCGGCGGCGATCGCACCGGCGGGCGGATCGCGCGGGCTTTTCGGCACCAATCCCATCGCCTTCGCCTGTCCGCGCCGTGCGGGTCCGCCGCTGGTCATTGATCTCTCGATGAGCGTGGTCGCGCGGGGCAAGATCATGCTGGCGGCCGCCAAGGGCGAGGCCATCCCCGCAGGCTGGGCGCTCGACGCCGCGGGCGAGCCGACGACCGATGCGAAAGCCGCGCTCGGCGGCACCATGGCGCCGATCGGCGGCGCCAAGGGAGCGGCGCTGGCGCTCATCGTCGAGCTGCTGGCGGCGGCGCTGACGCGCTCCCATTTCGGCTACGAGGCCAGCTCCTTCTTCGACGCGGAAGGACCGCCACCGCGGGTCGGCCAATTCTTCCTGCTGCTCGATCCCGTCCCGTTCGGCGGCGACGCGGTGTTGGCGCGGGTCGAGGCGCTGCTGTCGGCGATGCTGGCGGAGGAGGGGGTGCGGCTTCCTGGCGCACGGCGGCAGGAGAGCCGCGCGCGGCTCGCCCGCGACGGCATCGCCCTGCCTGCGGCGCTGTTGCGCGAGCTGGAGTGCCGCGCCGAGGCGGACGGCTCGGCGCCCTAACAACCTGGGCGCGCGCCGCGCCGATCGCCTCCGTTGAAGGCGGTGAGCGACCGTCTCGTCGCCATGATCGAGCGCTGCAAGCCCGCCTGATCCTGATCGACAAGCCGGTCATTCGCGCGCAGTATGATTCGAGTCGAGGCCGGCGCGCCGTTGGCGAAATTGAGTTGGATCAATGCGCGCCGCACCGGCCGGCGCTCGACTTTCGGACGATTTACCAGATCAAGAAGGAGGAGGAGATGAGCGACACCGGGTCCGCGCCGTCTGCGCGCAGGCGCAAAGCCGCGATCGCTGCCGGCGAGCCGAGCGCTGCCGCCGAGGCGAGCGCTGACATCGAGGGGAGCGTGCCGGCCGAGCTGAGCGCGCACATTCGGTCGCCGCTGCCCGCGATGGCCGCAGGCGAGCAGGTTGTCGAGCACTGGCTCCATGGCATGTCGGCGCTGTCGCAGGAAATCGCCCGCTTCACCCAGCAGCGGCTGCAAGAGGACGCCGATACCTGGATGAAGCTCGCCTCCTGCCGGAGCGTCGAAGAAGCCATTGCCTGCCAGCAGCGCTTCGCCGAGACGGCGATGAAGCAGTATCTCGACGAGGCCGCCAGGGTTTCCCACCTGCTCGTCGGCATGACGAACTGGACCGCGCCGCCCGCCGCCGCGGCCTGAGCACGCTCCGCACCGGTTCGGCGCTGCCGCGACCCCGCTCATGCCGTAGCGATCCGGCGGAGCTTGGACGGCAGCGCCGTTCCGCTTTCCTCTGTCGCGGCGTGGCGGAGCAGCCGGCAGTGCCGCCGCCCGCGCGGCCCGGCTAACGCTTCTCGTCTTCCTTCGCTTCCGTCTTGCGCAGTTTCACCACCGGGGTCTGCAGGAACCTGGCGAATCCATAGACGGTCTCGTCGTCCTGGTCCCAGCAGACATAGCCGCGACAGTCTTTGGGCCGCGCCTCATAGACCGTGCAGCTGCGATCGGCGCCGAGGAACTGGCAGGTGCGGTCGGCGTCCTTGATCCGCTTCTTGCCGCGGCGCGTCACTTCGACGATGTGCTTCTCCTCGAACTGCGCCGGACGCAGCCCGAGATGCTTGGCGAGGCGGCGGATATCGTGGGGGGTCACTTCGACATATCCGGCCATCCTGCAGCAGAGACCGGGGCATTTGAGGCAGTCGAGAGGCTTATGTGCGGTCACGTCAATACTCGCGGATGAGGCCGCTATTCGGCCGTGCGGCGGCCCTTGGATGCGACCCCGCCCGCGCTCATGTCGAGGCGATGGAAGGCGAGCTGGGGTTTGTTCATGGCGTCTCCAGACCGTTGCGCCCGACTATAGCAGCTTCACAAGCTGGAGCGAGCGGCGACGAGGGGAAGAAAGCTCAATCCGGCGCCGTGAGCCCGTCTTGCAAGCCGGAGTACGCGGCCCGCCGAAGTCTGTCGCCTGATGTGCCGCGTCGAGATCTGGCCTGAGGCGGCCTACCCGCGGCGCGCGCCGAGTTCTTGCGGCGCTGCGATGAGGCCGGCAGCGCTGAGCCGCGGCCGGCGCGAGCGCCACGGCTGAACGAGCGACGCCAGCGCCGGATTGAACGCCAACAGCCGGTGCAGCCACTGGTGCTTGCGGCCGCAGAGATGGATGGCGCGGCGGCCGAGCGCGGCCATGCCCTCGCGGGCGACCTGCGCCGCGCTCATGGCGGCTTCCGGCGGCGGCAGGCCGGCCTGGTCGAAGAACTCGGTCGCGGTGTGGGTCGGGCAGAGAACGAGGATGTCGATCGGCTCGCGCCGGAGCTCGGTCGCCAGCGCCTCGCCGAGCATGAGCCCGAAGGCCTTGGTGGCGGCATAGCAGCCCATGCCCGGACGCGGCCCGAACGCGGCCGTGCTCGACAGGATGATGACGCCGCACCGCCGCTTCGCCTGGCGTGCACGAGCGATCATGTCCGGCAGCAGCAGGTGCAGCAGCTGCGCCGTGGCCGTGACGTTGACGGCGATGGTCGCGCTCTGCAGCGCCAGGGGCGTGTCGGCGAAGCGGCCGGCAAAGCCGACCCCCGCGTTGCAGATCAAGAGGTCGATGCCGTCCCCCAGCGCGCGCTCGGCCACGCTTCGGCATCCTTCCGGGGTCGAGAGATCGGCAGCGATCGTCTCGACCTCGCGTCCGTCACGGGCGAGCCGCGCCGCCGCGGCATCGAGCCGCTCCTGCCGTCGCCCGGTCAGGACCAGCGCTGTCTCGCGCGCCATTCCCTCGGCGAACGCGGCGCCGATGCCGCTGGTCGCTCCCGTGATCAGCGCTCGCCGATAGCCGGCAGGAAGGTTCGAACGCCCAACCATGATCGCAATCAACAGGTCGAACGCCGCAAAAGTTCACCTCGCGATTGCCATGCCGCAACTTTGCCTCACGGCCTCGCGCGACATTTTCGCCGAATGAACAATGTTGCGTTTGACGGTGTTAACGGCTCCGGTGCGCGCGCGGCGACGATGTCTATTGGCGCACGCGCGCGCAAGGCGATGCGGAGCACAAGGCGATGCCGATCGGCACTTTGGGGTTAGTGATACTAGGTGGTGGTGCGGCAGGTACAGGTCCGCTCATCTGGGCAGCGCAAAATGGGAAGCTCGAGGAGTGGCTCGGAACCGGCATCGCCATCGTCGAGCGCAGCGATCGGATGGGCGGCGGCATCGGTCAATACATGCTGAACGCCGATTCGCTCGCCGGCTCCTTCGTCGAGTTTCTCGACCCGCCCGCCGCGCGGACGCTCTTCGGCACGCTTGCCGCCGACCCCGCGACGCAACAGCTGCTCGCGATGCGCGGCGAATATCCGACGCTGGCGCTGGTGGGCGAGCACATGCGGAGCCTCGGCTCGGCGCTGCAGTCGATCGTCACCGCCAGCCCGGGCGGCAGCTTCCTGCCGCGCGAGGCGGCCTGCGCGATCCAGCTGCGCGGCGACGACACGCTCGCGGTGAGCCTCGCTTCCGGCGCGGTGCTGGTCGCGCGTGCGGCGCTCATCGCCTTGGGAGGCACCCAGGATCCGGCCTCGCTGCAGGGCCGCGAGATCGCGCCCGGCCTGCGCCTCGGCGAGGTCGCGGGCGACAAGCTCATGCCCAGCGACGTGCTCCTGACCGAAGCCGGCATCGCCGCGGCGGAGGTGCGCCTCGCCGCCGCCGGCGAGGCGCGGGTCGTGATCATCGGCGGCTCGCACAGCGCCTTTTCCGCCGCCTGGGTCTTGCTCAACCGCCTGCGGCGCACCCGCTTCGGCACCAATGGGGTCGTGCTTCTGCATCGCCGTCCGCCACGCGTCTTCTACCCGTCGCGCGCGGCCGCGGAAGCCGACGATTATCCCTTCACCGAGGATGACATCTGCCCGGCCACCGGCCGCGTCCATCGCATGGGCGGGCTGCGCAATGACGGGCGCGAGCTCTGGCGCCGCCTCAGCTCTCGCCCCGGCGCCGAGCCCGAGCCGCGCATGCGCATGCTGGGTGTGGCCGATCCAACCCTGTCGCCGGCAGCGCTTCGCCGCCTGTTGGACCAGGCGACGCTGGTCGTGCCGGCACTCGGCTATCGCCTCAACACGCTGCCGGTCTTCGATGCCAAGGGACGGCGCCTGGCGCTGCTCGCCGATGCCGGCGGGCGCGCGGTCGACCGGCTGAGCCGGCTCCAGCTGCAGCAAGGCGGCGCCATCGCGAATCTTTTCGGGATCGGCTTGGGCTCGGGCTATCGGCCGTGGGGAAAGATGGCCGGCGAGCCGGGCTTCAACGGCCAGCAGAACAGCCTCTGGCTCTACCGCAACGGTTTGGGCGAGGTCATTTATCAAGGCGTGAGTGCTGCATCCCAGCGCGCGCCCGGAGCCGCGGCGGCCCAGAGCGGACGAGCATTGCGAGGTGGCCGTGCGGCGCTTGCCGAGTACGGCCCCGCGGCGGCGCCCTCCGACCGTTGACGGCATCGACCGCGGACGACCGCGGTTCTCTATGACGGCATCGTCGCGGATCTCGACGCGTTGCGCCGCTCGTTGCTGCTGCTGAGCGGTGACCCTCCGCCGTGGCGGTGCCGCGAACCAGCCGCTAAGCTGGCGCGACAAACCGTCGGGAGGAGTCGAGATGCGCGCCGTTGCTTTCTATCGCCCGCTGCCGATCGACGATCCGGAAGCGCTGGTCGATGTGACGCTGGAGAAGCCGGCACCGGCCGGCCACGACCTTCTCGTCAAGGTCGCCGCCGTTTCCGTCAACCCCGTGGACACCAAGGTGCGGCGCCGCCCCGTCGCCGATCCGCAGCAGCCCAAAGTGCTCGGCTGGGACGCCGCCGGCACCGTCGAGGCCGTGGGCGCGGAGTGCCGGCTGTTCAAGCCCGGCGACAAGGTCTGGTATGCCGGCAGCATCCTCCGGCCGGGCTCGGATGCCGAATACCAGCTCGTCGACGAGCGCATCGTCGGCCGCATGCCGCGGACGCTGTCCTTCGCCGAGGCGGCGGCGCTGCCGCTGACCGCCATCACCGCCTGGGAGATGCTGTTCGACCGCTTCGCCATCCGCATCGGCAAGCCGGCGGAAGCCGGCGCGATCCTGCTCATCGGCGGTGCCGGCGGCGTCGGCTCGATCGCGCTGCAGCTGGCGCGGCGCCTCACCGGCCTCACCGTCATCGCCACCGCGTCGCGGCCCGAGACGGCGGAATGGTGCCGCTCCCTCGGCGCGCATCATGTCATCGACCATCGCGAGAAGCTGGCGCCGCAGCTCGCCGCGCTCGGCCATGCCGCGGTCGACTACGTCTTCTCGATCACCGCGACCGAGCAGCACCTGCCCGAGATTCCCGAGCTCGTCGCCCCGCAGGGAAAATTCGGCCTGATCGACGATCCCAAGACGCTCGACGCGCTGCCCTTCAAGCGGAAGAGCGCCTCGATCCATTGGGAGTTCATGTACACCCGCTCGAGCTTCGCGACGCCCGACATGATCGCCCAGCACCATCTCCTCGACGAAGTCGCAGGCTTGGTGGAGGACGGCCTCATCCGCACGACGCTCGCTGAGAGCATGGGGCGGGTCAGCGCGGCCAATCTGCGGCGCGCCCACGCGCTCGTCGAAAGCGGGCGCGCCAAGGGCAAGCTCGTTCTGGAATGGTGAGCGGCGCGGACAGCGGTTTTGTCGCGCCGCTGCCTGTCGTCATCGCCCCAGAATCGCGCTGCCGACGGCGCGCTTGTCGCGCACCGGCCATTTGCCGAGATCGGCGGCGTGGAAGAGATCGGCGAGGTGCTGGTTGAACAGCCCCGGCTCCTCGAGGTTGATGGCGTGGCCGGCATTGGCCATCACCACCAGCGCCGCGCTGGCGATGGTGCGCTTCATGAGGAGGCCGGGCTCGAGGCAGGGCCAATCCTCGTCGCCGGTGATGATCAGCGTCGGCGCGGAAATCGCCTTCATCCGCTCGACGAGATCGTAGAGCGACGGCCGGCGCTTCTGCACGCCGCGCTGGGTCAGGGCCGCGCCTTCGCTTGAATGCTCGGCGAGCTGCTGGGCGAATTCGCGCCAGCCGCGCGGGTCCTTGTTCTGGAACTGCACCCGGGTCGGGCCTTCGGCGTAGATCGCGCCCGCTTCCTTCATGCCCAGCGTCTCGAACCGCTTGGCCCAGGCTTCGGACTCCTCCTGGAACTTCTGCCGCTGATCGGCTTCGGCGCCGTAGCCGCAGCCGGCGACCACCAGCGAGCGCGCGCGCTCGGGATAGGTCATGCCGAAATGCAGCGTGGCGAAGCCGCCCATGGAAAGGCCGACGACGTGGGCCTTGTCGATGTGGAGCGCGTCCATCACGGCGCGGATGTCGTCGCGCGCCCGTTCCTGCGAATAGCGCTCGAGATCGCGCGGCACGTCGGACGGCGGATAGCCGCGCGCATTGTAGGTGATGCAGCGGTAGCGCCGGGCGAAGTAGCGGACCTGCGGCTCGAAGGAGCGGCAGTCGCCGGCGAATTCATGGACGAAGACGATCGGGATGCCGCTTCCCGTCTCCTCGTAATAGAGCTTCACCCCGTCATCGCTGGTGAGATGGGCCATGGCGCTCCTCCCTGGTCGAGCCCTCGATTTTTAGCATGCGCGGCGCATCTTCGGGGCAATGCTGAAAAATGATGGGATCGGCTAGAATGAATGCCGATTTTCGATAGGAGACGAGGATGGACGCGGCAGATCTCCGGGTGTTCGAGGCGGTGGCGCGGCTCGGCGGTATGAATCGCGCCGCCGGCGCGCTCAACACGGTGCAGTCGAATGTGACCCAGCGCATCCGCCTTTTGGAAGAGGAGCTGGCGACGCCGCTGTTTGAGCGCCACAGCCGCGGCGTCGCGCTGACCCCGGCGGGGCGCCGGCTCCTGCCCTATGCCGAGCGGGTGGCCCAGCTGCTCGCCGAGGCGCGCCGCGCCGTGCGCGACGAGGGCACGCCCGCTGGCCCGCTGCAGATCGGCTCGCTCGAGACCACGGCGGCGCTCCGCCTC
>DASQSR010000315.1:0-7808 GCA_035642295.1 Allostellaceae bacterium
GCCCCGGGCCCTGGCCGGGACGGTCATGCTGGATGAGCTGATAGGGCCGCCGTCCGGTTACGCCGCGCTGCCGGACGATCCGCCGCCGGATCCTGGCGTCGACCCCGACGACGACGCCACCATTCTCTACACCTCGGGCACGACGGGAAAACCGAAGGGCGCGATGCTGAGCCACCTCAACATCGTCCATTCGGCGATCCATTTCACCCGCTGCATGGGGCTCGGGCCCGGCGACCGCGCGCTTCTCGCCGTGCCCGCGGCGCATGTGACCGGCGCCGTGGCGATCCTGCTGACGACGCTCTTCTGCGGCGGGACCACGGTGATGCTGCGCAGCTTCAAGGCACGGAGCTTCCTCGAGCTCGCGGCGCGGGAGCGCATCAACTTCACCTGCATGGTGCCGGCGATGTACATCCTCTGCCTCATGGATCCCGAGTTCGAGCGCTTCGATCTCGGCGCCTGGCGCATCGGCTCCTTTGGCGGCTCGCCCATGCCGCGAGCGGCGATCGAGAGCCTTGCACGCAAGCTGCCGCGACTCTTGCTCAGCAATGCCTATGGCGCCACCGAGACGACGTCGCCGACGACGATGATGCCGCTCGGCGAGACCGCGGCGCATCGCGACAGTGTCGGCCAGGTGGTGCCCTGCGGCGAGGTGCGGGTCGTCGACGAGGCGGGGCGCGAGGTGCCCCCGGGCACCCCGGGCGAGCTCTGGATCCGCGGGCCGATGGTGGTGAAGGGCTATTGGGGGAAGCCCGAGGCCAATGCGGCGAGCTTCACCGAGGGGTTCTGGCATTCCGGCGATATCGGCTCGATCGACGCCGACGGCTTCGTCCGCGTCTTCGACCGGGTCAAGGACATGATCAATCGCGGCGGCTACAAGATCTTCAGCGCCGAGGTCGAGAATGTGCTGGCCTATCATCCCGGCGTTGCCGAATGCGCCGTCGTCGGCCGGCCCGATCCGGTGCTGGGCGAGCGCGTCTGCGCCTTCGTTCTGCCGAAGGACGAGGGCATCACCGCCGACGAAATCCGTCGTTTCTGCGCCGAGCGGGTCGCCGACTACAAGGTACCGGAGCTCGTGACCCTGGTCGAAGAGCCGCTGCCGCGCAACGCCAACGGCAAGGTGCAGAAGGCGCTGCTCAGGGAGCGGGCGAAGGGGGCTGCAAACCCGTTCGTGCGTCCTTCGACAGGCTCAGGATGAGGAAGACCGGAGAATGGCATCTTTTGGAAGATGCCCTTGAGAAAAGCGCCTCATCCTGAGCCCGTCGAAGGACGCTGGTTGGCGATGCAGCGCCTCAAATGACCCCCTCGCGCTTGAGCTGCTCGATCTCTTCCGCCGACAACCCGAGCCAGTCGCTGTAGATCTCGTCATTGTGCTGGCCGAGGCGCGGGGAGGGCGTCGTCTCCACCTTGTCGGTGCCGTGGAAGCGCAACGGGCTCGTGGGCACGACGATCTCGCCCAGCTCGGGATGGCGGATGCGCTCGAGCATGCCGCGCTCGTGCATGTGCGGATCGTTCATCACTTCGCGCAGGTCGCGCACCGGCGCCGAAGGGATGCGGTGGCGCCGCGCCAGCGCGAAAATCTCGTCGCGCGGCAGACGCTGCGTCCAGGCTTCGACGATCGCATCGGTCTCGGCGAGATTCTCGACGCGCTTGGCGTTGTCGGCAAAACGCGGATCCTCGGCCAGGTCCTCGCGTCCCATGGCAGCGAGCAGGTTGCGCCAATGCGCCTCGACGACGCAGATGATCGCGACGTGGCCGTCGCGGGCGGGATAGACGTTGTAGGGCGCGATGGCGAGGCCGCCGTGGCGATTGCCGGTGCGCGGCGGGACGGCGCCGTCGCTGGTGTAGAGAAAACCGAGATTGGAGGCGAGCGTCGGATAGACGGTCTCCTGCATCGCCACCTCGACGAGCCGCCCGCGGCCGGTGCGGGCGCGCTCTACCAGCGCCGTCATCACCGCGGCGTAGAGATGAATGCCGCTGAGGAAATCGACGAAGGCGGCGCCGGCCTTGACCGGCGGGCCGTCGGGAAAGCCGGTGATGCTCATGACGCCCGAGACCGCCTGCACCGTAAGGTCCATCGCAAGGCTGTCGCGATCGGGACCGCTGAGGCCGAAGCCGCTGCCCGAGGCGTAGACGAGACGCGGATTGATCAGGCTCAGCACGCTCCAGCCGATGCCCAGCCGGTCGAGCACGCCGGGGGCGAAGTTCTCGAGCAGCACATCGGCACGCTTCACCATTTCCATGAGGAGCGCGCGGCCACGCTCGCTCTTGAGGTTGAGCGTCACCGCGCGCTTGTTCGAGTTGAGCATGGCGAAGGGGAAGGAGGCGCCGCGCCCGACGGCGATGCGATGGCGCAGCGGCTCGCCCTGCGGCGGCTCGACCTTGATGATGTCGGCCCCCGCCTTCGCCATCAGCAAGGTTGCGTAAGGCCCCTGGTAGACCTGGCCGAGATCGACGACGGTGATCCCGGCGAGCGGCAGGTTGGCGGCGCTCAATGGAAAGCCCCTCCGAGCAGATCGCGAGCGATGATGAGGCGCTGCACCTCGCTCGGCCCTTCGCCGACGCGCCGAATGCGCATCTCGCGATACCAGCGCTCGAGCGGCAGGTCCTTGGTCATGCCGTAGCCGCCGTGAATCTGCATGGCGCGGTCGACGACCCGGCCGCCGGCCTCGCTGGCCACCAGCTTCGCCATCGCCGCCTCGGTGCGGAAGGGCTCGCCACGCTCGGCCTTCTGCGCCGCCGCCAGGGTGAGCCAGAGGCTCGTCCTGATGTCGATCTCGTTGTCGACGATCATCCACTGGATCGCCTGGCGGGTGGCGAGCTTGGCGCCGAAGGTGTCGCGCAGCTTGGCATAGTCGATCGCCATCTCCTGCGCCTTGACGGCGATGCCGATGCAGGCGGCGGCATAGGGAATGCGCTGGCGGCTGAGCCGGTCATTGGCAATGGCAAAGCCGCGATTGACTTCGCCCAGCACATTGCGCTGCGGCACGCGGAGATCCTCGAATTGCAGCTCGGTCGCGTAATGGGTGGAGCGCAGCGTGTGGACGACGCGGCGGACATGGAAGCCGGGCATGTCGGTATCGACGATGAAGCAGGTGACGCCGTCGCGTCCCTTGCCGGCGTCGGTGCGGGCGAAGACGAGGCCGTATTGCGCGCGGTCGGCGCCGGAGATGAAAACCTTGCTGCCGTTGAGCACCCAGTCATCGCCGTCCCGGACGGCGCGCGTCTGGATCGCCCGCGCCGGATCGCTGCCGCCTGAAGGCTCGGTCAAGCCGAAGAAGCCGCGCTTCTCGCCGCGCAAGGTCGGGTAGAGATAGCGCTGCTTCTGGTCCTCGTTCGCTTCAAAGAGCTGGGCCAATCCGGCGCCGCCGAAGACGCCGTAACAGGGCGCATAAAGCCCGGCCCGGTGTTGCGCCATCTCGATCGCCATCAACGTGCGGGTGACGAGATCGATGCCGGGGCCGCCGTATTCGGCCGGGATGTCGAGGCCCCAGAAGCCCATCCGCTTCACCTCTCCGCTGAGCCGGGCGAAATCGTCCGGCAGCAGCTCGCTGGCATCGGGATCGAGCTTCGCCTCGAGCGGCGCGATCTCCTCGCGCACGAAGCGCCGCACTTGGGCCACGATCAGCTTCTGCTCGTCACTGGGCTCGAAGTCCATGGGTCACCCCATCAAAGCGGGTGGAGGCGGCCGAGCCCGATCGGCTCGCCGCGATTGCCCGGCGGCAGCTCTCCGTGATCGGCGACATGCAGCATCAGCAGCTCGCGATAGCGGCTCTGATACTGCATGGTGATCTCGACGCGAAAGCACCGCGCCTCGGGATGGCGCCGCGCACGCTCCGCGACCGCGCTGCGCAGCCCGAACAGCGCGTGGCCGCCGGCATAGCCGATGGCGAGGACCCGTCCTTCGCCATCGGCAAGCTCGAAGACGCCGAGCTGGCCCGGCAAGCGCCGCAGCGCTTCGGCATCAAGCGCGGTCCAGGGCTTCTCCAGCCGGATCGCCATCAGCGACCCTCGAACCGCGGCACCCGCTTCTCGAGCCGAGCCGCCATGCCTTCTTTGGCGTCGGCGCTCTGCCGCACCTCGGCCAGCAGCCGATCGAGATCCGCATGCGGGATATCGTCGCGGAATTGCATCTCGCGCAGCAGCAGCTGCTTCATCGCTTTCAGCGACAGCGGCGCGTTGGCGACCAGGCGCGCCAGCAGCGCTTCGGCGCGCTGCTCGAGATGCTCGGGCGCGGCCACCTCGGCGATGATCCCGAGCTCCCAGAGGCGGGTCGCCGGCAAGGGATCGCCGAGGAACAGGATCTGCCGCGTCGTCACCGGGCCGGCCACGTCGAGCAGCTTCTTCGCCAGGAACCAGCTCGGCACCAACCCGATCTGGGCCAGCGACATGCCGAAGCGCGCGGCGCTGCTGGCGAGGACGAGATCGCAATGGAGGGCCAGCTCGTTGCCGCCGGCGATCGCATCGCCCTGTACCACGGCGACGACCGGCAGCGGGTAGGTCTCGACCTGGTGCAGCATGCGCTCGATCGGGCTCGCGCCCATCTCGCTGCGTGCCCGGAGATCGAGCCCGGCGCAGAATACCGGGCCCGCAGCGCGAATGACCGCGGCGCGCTCTTCCGGCCGGGGCGGCTCGGCGAAGGCGGCGGCGAGGAGCTCCAGCATCTCGCTGTCGAGCGCATTGCGCTTCTCCGGCCGATTGAGAAGGACGCGCCGCACCGCGCCGTCGATCCGCCATTCCACCTTGGCCATGAAGCTCACCCCTTGATGACGTCGCCGAAGAGCACCCAGTGCGTCCCGTCGAAGCGCTGCAAGTGGACCGCTTTGATCGGGCGGAAATCGTCGGGCGCCGTGGTGATGCGGATGCCGGGCAGCAGCATGGGCAGGGAGAGATCGAGCTGCGCCGCCTGCCGCATCACATTCTGGCGCGACAGATCGCCGCCGCAGCGGCGCAGCACCTCAACCAGCGTCTGCCCCAGGGAATAGCCCCAGACGTTGAAGCTGTCGGTAAGGTCGCCCTCGGGGTACCAGCGCTTCATGAAGGCGAGCCATTCCTGGTAGCCCTTGTCGCCTTGCCATTGCGGATCGGTCGGGTCCTTGACGAAGGCGATCGAGATCACCCCCTTCGCCTTCTCCACGCCGGCCGGCTTCAGCACGGCGCCGATCGAGGTCGAGACGCTGGCGATGAACTGCAGCGGATGCCAGCCGATGTCATAGGCCTTGCGGATCGCCTGGGCGCCGAATTTGGGCGTGCCGCCATTGAAGAAAACGTCGACATTGGCGCTTTCCAGGCTCACCACCTGGCTGTCGACGGTGGGGTCGGTGGTCTCGTAGCTGGCGGTGGTGACGATCATCTTCGCCGCGCGGTCGCCGAGCGCGTCGCGCAGCCCCTTGAGATAGTCCTTGCCGTAATCGTCATCCTGGTAGAGCACGCCGATCCTCGCGTCCGGGCGGTGCTCGAGGATGTATTTGGCATAGACATGCGTCTCGGTCTGGTAGTTGGGCTGCCAACCGATGGTCCAGGGAAAATGCGTGTAATCGCCCCAGGCGGTGGCGCCCGAGGCGACGAAGAGCTGCGGCACGCCGGCGCTGTTGAGGTATTTGCGCACCGACATGCTGGTGGGCGTGCCGAGCGTGCTGAACATCAGCAGCACCTGGTCCTGCTCGACCAGCCGGCGCGTCTGCTCCACCGTCTTGGGCGGGCTCAGCCCATCGTCCACCGTCAGCAGCGTGATCTTCCGGCCGTTGACGCCGCCGGCGGCATTGATCATGGCGAAAAAGGCGAGCTCGGAGCGGCCGATCGTCCCATAGGCCGAGGCCGGCCCGCTATAGGGCATGGTCTGGCCGATCTTGATCTCGTGGTCGCTGACGCCCGGCGGATCGGATTTCTGCGCTAAAGCGGCACTGGCTGCGACAACAAGGCCGAGCAACAGTGCCGGTCCCCCCAGAAGCCCCCGCATCCCCGCCTCTCCTCCCGTTCGGCCGCAGCTGCTTCAGGCCGCGGCACCCGTTGCGGGAATGCTAGGGCAGGGAAGCTCGGGGCAGCTATGAAAAAAGCTTGCGGGCCCTTGACGGTCCGGTATAACACCCAACTTAATCAGTACCGTGACGGTCCCAATTAACTCTAAACGCCTGACCCGATTGACGAAGCGATGATCATCCTGAGCAAGCTCGCGGACTACGCCGTCATCATTGCCACCCATCTGGCAGTCGGTGCCGAACGGCAGATGACCGCCGCCTCGCTGGCCCAGGAGGCACGGCTGCCCCGGGCCACTGTCGCTAAGGTGCTGAAGGCGCTCGCCCATGCCGGGCTGGTCGCCAGCGCGCGCGGCGCCGCGGGCGGGTATCGCCTGGCGCGGCCGGCGACGGCGATCTCGATCGCCGAGCTGGTGGCGGCGATCGACGGCGCCATTGGCCTCACCCAATGCACCAGCCATGAGCCGTCCTGCGAGCGGAGCAATTTCTGCCCGACCCGGCCGCACTGGCATCGGATCAACGACGCGGTCGGCACGGCGCTCGGCGCGGTGAGCCTTGCCGACATGCTGCCGCCTTTCGCCGGCTTCGCGCCGCCATCGCCTGCCGCATCCCGAGAGACCGTTGCCACATGAGCAGTCCTGTTACCGCCGTCACCGTCAAGAATGCCGAGACGCTGCGCGAGGTCGCCGGCGACGGCTACAAGTACGGCTTCGTCACCGATATCGAGAGCGAGAGCGCGCCGCCCGGCCTCAACGAGGAGATCGTCGCCTTCATCTCCGCCAAGAAGCGCGAGCCCGCCTGGCTGCTCGAATGGCGGCAGAGCGCCTTCAAGCACTGGCAGCCCATGGAAGAGCCGCAATGGACGAAGCTGAGGATCGCGCCGATCGATTACCAGGCGGCGACCTATTACTCGGCGCCCAAGCGGCAGGACGCGCCGAAATCGCTGGACGAGGTCGATCCCGAGCTGCTGCGCACCTATGAGAAGCTCGGCATTCCCTTGAACGAGCGCGCGGTGCTCGCCGGTGTCGCCGTCGACGCGGTCTTCGACAGCGTCTCCGTCGCCACCACCTTCAAGGCGAAGCTCGGCGAGCTTGGCATCATCTTCTGCTCCTTCGGCGAAGCGGTGCGCGAGCATGGCGAGCTGGTGCGGCGCTATCTGGGGTCGGTGGTGCCTCCGGGCGACAACTTCTTTGCCGCGCTCAACTCGGCGGTGTTCAGCGACGGCTCCTTCGTCTACGTGCCGCCGGGCGTGCGCTGCCCGATGGAGCTCTCCACCTATTTCCGCATCAACGCGGCCAAGACCGGCCAGTTCGAGCGCACCCTCATCATCGCCGACCAGGGCAGCTATGTGAGCTATCTCGAAGGCTGCACCGCGCCGCAGCGCGACGAGAACCAGCTCCACGCCGCGGTGGTCGAGCTGGTCGCGCTCGAAGGCGCCGAGATCAAGTACTCGACGGTGCAGAACTGGTATCCCGGCGACGCCGAGGGCAAGGGCGGCATCTACAATTTCGTCACCAAGCGCGGCGCCTGCCGCGGCGCCAACTCGAAGATCTCCTGGACGCAGGTCGAGACCGGCTCGGCCATCACCTGGAAATATCCGAGCTGCATCCTCGAAGGCGACAATTCAGTGGGCGAGTTCTACTCCGTCGCCATCACCAATAACCTGCAGCAGGCCGATACCGGCACCAAGATGATCCATCTCGGGCGCAACACGCGCTCGACCATCGTCTCCAAGGGCATCTCGGCCGGGCGCGGCCAGAACACCTATCGCGGCCTGGTGCGCATCCAGCCTAAGGCCGAGAATGCCCGCAACTACACGCAGTGCGATTCGCTGCT
>DASQSR010000316.1:0-10077 GCA_035642295.1 Allostellaceae bacterium
GAGAGACCGTGTCCGGCGTCGGAGCGCGGCCGTCCTCAGGAGATACTTCGTTCTTCGGCCGTTCCCCAAGCGCGTTCAGTTCTTCAGAACCTGGCGCGCCAACACCAAAGCACTGTCGATCGTTCGGCGTGCGTCGGAACACGGCAGTTTGTCTGCTTCGCCTTCTGCCGCCACGACATGCAGGACATAACGAGCGCGAATCGACGCGTTGTAGTGCTGTGTCACGCTGTTCCCGAGTTTCAGCCACGCTTGCATCAGCGTGTTGTCATCCTCTTGCGCAATCTGCTTGCAGCGCTCGCCGAGGTGCATGGCCATCGTCAACAAGGCTGGCTGCATCGACAGCCTGAGGGCGAGCGTGTCTTCGTAAACGCCGCGTACCGCACCCGCCGCCTGGTCGCACGACGTGGTTTGCGTAGCCTTGGCAGCGTCGCTGTCGATCTCCACCTTCTTGGCCGCGAAACGCGTCTCCCCATGCCATGATGGCCCCCAATGTTCGTGCCGCGCCGATGGTAACAAGTGCGGCGTTTCCGGGCAGCTCCGGTGTGAGCGAGCGCCGCTGCCCCTCTGCATCCTGGCACTGCTCACCGGGACGGCGAATGGCTATAATCGTCTGAGCGGGTCCGTCGCAACGGCTGGCCTGCCCGTCCCGCGGGCCGCCGCATCTGGGGGAGCACGCCGGACCGGTCTGTTGCGCAGCACCTTCCATCGCGAGCGGTCATGTGCTTCGGCCTGCCGCGCAGTGTGGTCGTGTTTGGCCGCCCCACATCCCGCTCACAGGGAGGTTCGACGTGCCGCTGCTGGTCCCGCCTTCCCATTGCCCGAGCCGCCGGCATTTCCTCGCAGGCGCCGGCGCCGCGGCCCTGGCGTTGGCCTCCGCGCCTGCCTGGGCCGAGACCATGGTCGATCTCCCCTTGCCCGGTGGTCCCGGGCGGCGGCCGATCACCACCGCCTTTCCCGAGAAGGGGCCGATGATCCTGCAGCGCACCCGCCCGCCGCTGCTGGAGACGCCGTTCGAGGTCTTCGATCAGTCGGTGTTAACGCCCAACGATCGCTTCTTCGTGCGCTGGCACTGGGCGATCATCCCGACCGAGGTGAAGGTCGAGAGCTTTCGCCTCGACGTGCACGGCCACGTGAACCAGGCGCTGTCGCTGTCGCTCGACGACATCCAGAAGCTTCCCCAGGTGCAGCTCGCGGCGGTCAACCAGTGCTCCGGCAATTCGCGCGGCTATTTCCTGCCGCGGGTCGCCGGCGGCCAGTGGTCGAACGGCGCCATGGGGAATGCGCGCTGGACCGGCGTCCTTCTCAAGGACGTGCTCGACCGCGCCGGCATCAAGCCCGGCGCCGTCGACGTTCGTTTCCGCGGCATGGACGACCCCGTCGTTCCGAACGCGCCGGCGTTCATGAAGTCACTCGCGATCGATCACGCGCGCGACGGCGAGGTCATGCTCGCCTACGCCATGAACGGGCAGCAGCTCCCGCTGCTCAACGGCTTCCCGCTGCGGCTCGTCGTCCCGGGCTGGTACTCGACCTACTGGGTGAAGATGCTGAAGGAGATCGAGGTCCTGGACCAGCCGGACACGAATTATTGGATGTCGACCGCCTACACCATCCCGGACACCCCCTATGCCAGCATCCATCCTGGGCAAACCGGGGTGAAGCTGGTGCCGATCAACCGAATGCCGCCGCGGTCCTTCATCACCAACATCAAGCCGGGCGATCCGGTTTATGCCGGCCGGGCGTCGCTGGCGCGCGGCATCGCCTTCGGCGGCGCCAGCGGCGTCGCGCGCGTCGACTTCTCCGCGGATGGCGGGACGAGCTGGCAGGCAACGCAGCTCGGCAAGGACGAAGGCAAATACAGTTTCCGCCTGTGGCAGATCGGCTTCACCCTGCCGGCCAAGGGCGACTATCTGCTGATGGTCCGCTGCACCAATGCCGACGGCATGGTGCAGCCCAACGCGCCCAACTGGAACCCGGGCGGGTTCATGCGCAACGTCATCGAAGCAACGCCCGTCGTGGCGAGCTGAGGAGAGGAGCATGAGACAAAGCCTGCCGCTGCTCGCTCTCGCCGCGGGCCTCGCCGTGGCGCCGGTTGCCGCCGCGGCGCAGAACGCCGTGACGCTGAAGTCGGTCAATGTCCAGCTCCCGACCGGCGACCGCATCTTTTCGACGCCGGGCTCCGACGCCGTCAACAACAATTGCCTCGGCTGCCATTCCGCCGGAATGATCCTCGATCAGCCGGCCCTGCCCAAGGCGACCTGGGCCGCCGAAGTCGAGAAGATGCGCCAGATCTACAAGGCGCCGATCGAGCCCAAGGATGTCGATGCGATTGTCGACTACCTCGTGAGCATCAAGGGAACCTCCTGAGAGCGAGGCGGCAATGGGCGATCATCGTTCCATGAGGGAGGCAGCGCGCCTAATTCGCCGCGACGATGGCGCTGCCGTGGCTTGCGCTTGCCATCGGACCCGGCGCGGCCTATCTTACCTACATCTTACCTGAGTGAAAGGCGCCATGTCCACCAGGCGGAAATTGACGACCCGGGTGTCGACCAAGGGCCAGGTCATCCTGCCCAAGGCGATCCGGGAGCAGCGCGGCTGGTCCGCGGGGACCGAGCTGGTGGTGGAGGACACGGGCGACGGCGTGCTGCTGAAGGCAAGCCCCGCCTTTGCGGCGACGCGCCCTCAGGATGTCTTTGGCTCCTTGCCGTACGAGGGGCCGGCAAAATCGATCGCAGAGATGGACGCAGGAATCGCCGCGGCGGCGAAGCGGCGGCATGCTCGCCATCGATACTAACATCATCGTCCGCTATCTCGTCGCCGATGACGCGGGACAGGCGGCCAGAGCGCGCAAGCTGATCGACAACAACGACGTTTTCGTCTGCGCGACAGTCATGCTGGAATGCGCCTGGGTCCTGCGGAGCGTTTATCGATTTTCCGTCGACGAATGCGCAAGGGCGCTCACCGATTTCGCGGGCTTGCCGCGCGTCACCGTCGAGGAAGCGATCGCGGTGGCGAAAGCACTCCGTTGGATGCGCCAGCATCTCGACTTTGCCGACGCCCTTCATCTCGCAAAGGCGGAGGGCTGTGACGCCTTCGTCAGCTTCGACCTGGACTTCGCCAAAGCCGCCAACGCCCTTGGCGGCGTGAAGGTCCGCGCGCCCTGAGCCGCCAAGGGGTGCTGTGGTAACATTCTCCGCGCCTCCGCTCTTTGACATCGTGAACACCAGGGTTCGGTCGGCAGTGATCAGTCGTCGGCTTCGGTCACGGGCCGGCCCAACGGACAACTGATCACTCGCGACTCACGGGAGTGATTCAGTGACTCACTCGAAAAAAAATGAGTCATCGTGGTACACCAGTGAATCACACCCCTCCCCGTCGCTTTTCGCTTGACACGAAGCGAACTCGCGCACGCGAGTTCGTCTTCGGCGGCGCCAGCGATTGCGCAGCAATCGCGGAAGCCGCACCCCTCCGGCTAGCCCTCGGCGAACTGGCGTGCGCCAGTTCGTCCGCGGCGGCGGCAGCGATTGCACAGCAATCGCCAGAGCCGCACGGTTCCGGTTAGCCGCGTTCTGCAAGCCCCGCTTCGCGCGCGACCCGCGCAAAGTAGTCGAGATAGGCCGCCACCGCCGCCGCCTCGGTGAAGCCGCCGGCGAGGCGCTCCTCGCCCTTGGCGACGAGGCGCGCGGCCAGCGCCCGATCGCTCAGCACGCGGCGGAGCGCGCCGGCGAGTGCCGCGGCGTCGTCGATCGGCACCAGCAAGCCGCTGCCGCTCTCCGCCATCAGGTAGTGCGGCCCCGGCGTGTCGCTGGCAACGACGGGAACTCCGGCTGACCAGGCTTCGAGCACAGCAAGGCCGAGCGCCTCCTGCCGCGACGGCACGACGAGCGCGGCGGCGCGCCCCAGCAGCGCGCTCGCATCCTTGCGCCAGCCGAGAAAGCGGACTCGCTCGGCGACGCCCAGCGCCGTGGCGAGGCGACGCAGCTCCGCGGTTTCTTCGCCTTCGCCGGCAAGCCAGAGATAGGCGTCGGGCACCGCGGCGATGGCCTGCACGGCAAGGTCGAAGCCCTTGATGCGGTCGAAGCGGCCGAGGCCGAGCACGACCGGTGCTTCGGGCGGCGTCTCGAAGGCAGCGCGCGCCGTCGCGGGCAGCCGCTCGCTCGGCGCGAAATGCGGCAGCACGGCGATCTCGCCGCGAAATCCCAGCGCCTTGAAGTGGCGCGCCATGTCCGGCGCGGGAACGATCATGCGCTCGGCGCGCTCGTAGCAGTCGAGGCCGCGATACCATCCGACTTGCGCCGCGTGAACCCAAGGACCGCGCGGCACGCGCTGCGCGGCGCGCGGCAGCCAGCTCAGCACCACCTGCGGCCGGAAGCGGCGAAATGTTTGGCGCACGCCCCACCAGGAGCGGAGATCGCGCTTTTGCAGCGCATGCTGGGCCACGCTGATGCCTGCGCGGCGCAGATGCTCGGCGAGTTCCGGTCCCTCGCGGGTGATGGCGAGCTGCTCGAGGCCGGCGCGCGCCAGGGCCGGCGCCAGCCGCGCGAGGAAGCTCTCCATGCCGCCGGCGATGCGGTCGGCGGTGATGAGATGGACGATGCGCGTCACGGCGCCGCCACCAGCTTGATCGCG
This sequence comes from Allostellaceae bacterium, assembly GCA_035642295.1. GTDB lineage: Bacteria > Pseudomonadota > Alphaproteobacteria > ATCC43930 > CGMCC-115725 > DAHUYF01. The sequence goes on from DASQSR010000316.1 coordinate 4,627, forward strand.
TCGGCGCGGCGGAAGATGTCGCAGGTGACGCGGATCGCCGCGGCATCGGCGCGGACGAGGCCGAGCTGCGCCAGCGCATGGCGCCAGAACGCGCGCGAGGCATAGCCTTGTCCCGCTTGCCGGTGCGCGTAGTGCCAGGCACGCCCGGCCGTGCGGCGCAAGGCATGGCGCTGCAGCGACCGCGGCAGGCGCGGCCGCCGCTCGACGAAACGGGCGACCGCGAGGTTGAGATCGTGCAGCTCCTGCGCGCCCTGCTCGGACTGCCGCCCGGGCGCCGCGCTCGGGGCGAGATAGACGACCAGCGGGACGCGCGCGAAGGCGGTCGCCTCGGCGAGGCGCAGTTCGATCGAGTAGTCCTGGACGAAGACGCCCTCGTCGGCGCCGCCGACGGCATGAACGAGATCGGCGCGCGCCAGCCAGGAGGAGGTCGTCGTCTGCGCCCGCCGCAAGCTCGCCCGCAGCGCCTCCGGCACCAGCTCGATCCCGCCCGCGCCGCGACAGGCTTGCGCTTGCCGCTGCGCCGCGTCGAGCCCGTCGGCGGGAACGTAGGTGCCGGCAGTGCCGAAGGCGAAGCCGGCGCGCCCCGATGCGACGGCGCCGAGCAGCGTTGCCGTCGCCTCGGGCGTCAACATGTCGTCGCCGTCGAGCGTCTTGATGAATTCGCCGCGCGCCGCCGCGAGGCCGGCATTCAGCGCCAGCGCCGGCCCGCGATTGGCCTGCGCGATGAGGCGCCGCTCCGGCCATCCCGCCGTGAGGCGCTCCAGCACGGCGCGGCTGTCGTCGCTCGAGCCGTCATCGACGAAGATGAATTCGCGGGCGAAATCGCCGCTCTGCGCCGCCAGCCCCGCGACCACGAAGGGGAGGTAGGGCGCCTTGTTGTAGACGGTGACGACGTAGCTGACGCGGGGAACGTGCATGCCGGGTGTCAGCCGTCAGTTTTCAGCGGTCAGTCATCAGTCTGGGGAGGCCGACAACTGGGAGCTGGCAACTGAGAACTTCTCTACCTTCTGATCCGGCTCTCGATCAGCTCGCGGACTTTGCGCGCTTCCCAATCCGCCGTGGTCCAGGGCAGCAGCTCGTAGGCATGGAGGCCGTGCAGGCAGATGACCATGCCCCAGCCGATCAGCGGGGCATAGAACCACGCCGGGCCCGGCGTGGTCGAATCGATCATGAACAGCACGAAGTTGATGATGACATAGGCGGTGAGATGGCTGTAGAAGCCGCGCAGCGCGCGCACGCGCCGCCATGCCCACTGCTCGATCTCGGCCAGATGCGCCGCCTCGCGGGCGCCGATCCCGGGACGCAGCTCCACCGGCTCGCTGCCCTGCCCACGCATTGCCGACCGTCCATCCATCGCGAAATCCGCCCTGCCGCAGCTCGGGCCGATCAGCTTACAGCCAATGCGCCGGCGAGTAAAAGGCGCGGGACTCAGTGGCGCGCCGGACTCTCCTGCGAGGAGATGAAGGCGGAGGGCCGGTCCAACGTCAGCAAATCCTCGGTCGCGCGGATCCAGGCGGTGAGCGCATAGCTCTCGACCCATTGGTGGAACTCGGCCTCGCGATGGTCGAGCTCCGCGGTGGCGCGCCGTCGCGCCTCCGAGATCGGGCTTTTCCGCTGATTGCGGAAACCGCGCTCGAACAGCCGGCCGATCTCGCGCTTGACCTTGGCCTCGTGCCGCTGGTGCCAGGCCTTGAACGCCTCCACCCGATGCTCGAACTCTTCCCGGGGTAGCAGTTGCGCGCGCGCCTCGGCGTCGCGCAGGATGAGCTGCGCCGCCTCGCCGAAGGCGCGTTCCATCTCCGTGGCGTTGGGCTGCTGGCCCGCGTCGATGAAGGGCTGGGCCATATCGCTGGCCCGGCGCTTCAGCGTGTCGATCAGGGCTCGTGTCGCCGTCATGGCATCCAACTCCGCTATCCCGCCCTGCGATGCGAGGCTAACCCCGGAGAATCCAAGCTGTCCAGAGGGCTTTGGCCCGGCCTTTTGCCGCGGATTGGCGCCCCGGAGGAGGAAAACGGCCTTTTCTGATACCCCTCGATAATCGCCGCGGAAATTTTATACTGATGTGCTAGGCTCAAGCTTCCAGGCCCCAGGGGGTCAGGACTTGGTCACGGAGAACGAAGGCAGAGCCGACGTATGGGTAGAGGAAGGGATTTCCGCGGCCCGAGACGACGCGGATTCAACGACGACGACTTTCCGCCGCCAGACATGCCTGATTTTGCACCGCGGCGGCCCTTTGGTTCCTTCTCGCCGCCCACCATGGCGGAAGGGCCGGAGGTCGACGCGGTGGTCAAGTGGTTCAACGGCCAGAAGGGATTCGGCTTCGTCGAGCTCGGCGATGGCTCGGGGGATGCGTTCCTGCACATCGCCGTGCTGCAGCAAGCGGGACGTCAATCCGTCTTGCCGGGATCGAAGATGCGCGTAGCCACCGCCCAGGGGCCCAAGGGCCGCCAGGTCGCGCGCGTCATCGATGTCGACGAGAGTACGGCGACCGAGCAGCCGCGACGGCCGCCGCGCGAGGGGGGCGGCTTCGGCCGCGGGCCGCGCGACCTCTCGAATGCCGTCGACATGACCGGCACGGTGAAATGGTTCAACACCGACAAGGGTTTCGGCTTCATCGCCCCGGAGGGCGGTGGCAAGGACGTGTTCATCCACATTTCCGTCCTTGGCCGCTCCGGCATCACCGGGCTGGCCGAAGGCCAGCAAGTGTCGATGCGCGTCGTCGAGACGCCGAAGGGCCGTGAAGCGGTGTCGATCTCGGTAGCAGGCTAAGTGCTGGCGGCGGGCGATTCATCGCCCGCCGCCTCGCTCTCCTCGATTTGCCGGATCGCCGGACCTCAGTCCGCCGGTTGCAAGTTGCTGGCGGCTTCCTTGCCGCGATCGACGACGACCTCGTAGCGGATTTTCTGTCCCTCGCGAAGCGAGTTCATGCCCGCACGTTCAACCGCAGATATGTGAACGAATACGTCCTTGCCACCGCCATCAGGCTGAATGAAGCCATAGCCCTTTTGGGCGTTGAACCATTTGACAGTGCCGGTTGCCAAGCTCGCCTCCCTTGGAAGTTTTTCGTATGGCACCGCGTCACAGATGCGGCACCCGCGAGTTCTGCGCCTCTGGCATCTTGGAGCAACGCCCGGCGGGCGATCGGCAAGGCCGCCGAGGCTGAAACTAGCCTGTCAACATTCGCACTTCTGTCCTGCTTGCACAATCCTGAAGCGCGGCGTCGCCCAAAAGGGGCGAAGCCTGCGTTACGTTTCCCGGAAACGGCAAGGGCGCCGAAGGCGGCGCGGCCCGCTGATGCGGGCCGCGCCCGCCTTCAGTCAGTGGGGCTGATGGTCGGCGGGACCAACGGCGCTCCCGCCTCGGGGAAATAGCCGCTGGTGCGCTGGCGCGGCAGGGTCGTCGCCGCGCTGCCCGTGTCGTAATCGTTCGACGGCACCAGCGAGGCATCGGGGGTGGCGAAATAGCCGCTCGCCTGCTGGCGGTCGGCCGTCGCCCCGGGGCTGCCGGTGTTGTAAAGCGTCGGGCCGACCAGGGGCGCGTCGGGGGCGTTGAAGTAATCCTGAGCCGCGGCGGGCAGCGATAACGCCGCCGGGGTCAGGAGACTGGCGGCAAGCGCCAGGAGACGTAGTTTGCTGGACATGGGCGCAAGCTCCTCATTGCGGTGAGCGAGGCGAGCGACCGCCTCTTAACCCCTTTGACATTGGAAGCCGCGCGCGTATTCCGTACGGGTGGCGCGCCAAAAGGACCCTACAGCCGCGCCGAATAATGGGCGTCCCAGCGCCGCCTTGCGACAAGACGCGGGCTCTACCCTTCCGGCGCTCCTCTGCTACACTTCGCGCGCGGGGGAGACACGAGGATCATGATCCCGGTTCTGCTGGGCTCGGTATTGAGCCTGTTGTTCTTTTCGGCCGTGCTGGCGGCGGAAATCCGCGGCGGCGATCACCGCCGCATTCGCGAGCTGGGGGTGCTGGTCGGCATTCTCTCGCTCGTTGCCGCCTACGCCGGCCATGCCGTCATCGCCGGGAACTGGCCACAAATCGCCAGCGTCTCCGCCCTGCTGCTCCACGGCGGCTAGCGTGAGCGGCAGCGGTTGCGGAGCAGCCGGGAGCCGCACCGCCTCTCAGGAAAGCTGATTGAGCGGCCGCAGCACCGTGCCGTCGAGAAAGGCGCGGATGTCCTCGACAGCTTGCCCGTAGGCGAGACGGTAGCCCTCCTCGGTCACGTATCCCAGATGCGGCGTGATCACGACATTGTCGAGCTGGAGCAGCGGATGGTCGCGCGGCAGCGGCTCCGGCTCGAAGACGTCGAGCCCGGCGCCGGCGATGCGCCGCTCGCCGAGGCACGTCAGCAGCGCCGCCTCGTCAACGATCGGCCCGCGCGAGGTATTGACGAGAAAGGCCGTCCGCTTCATGCGCGCGAGTTCCGCCGCGCCGACGAGCCCGCGCGAGCGCGGGCTCAACACCAAATGGATGCTGACGACATCGGCGCGCGCGAAGAGCGCCTCTTTCGTCACCAGCGACGCGCCCGCCTCGGCGGCGCGCTCGGCCGTCAGGTTCTGGCTCCAGGCGATCACCTCCATGCCGAAGGCGCGGCCGACCTGCGCGACCTGGCCGCCGAGCCGGCCGAGGCCGAGAAGCCCCAGCGTCTTGCCCTTGAGGCCGATGCCGAGCGTCGTCTGCCAGCGCCCGGCACGGATGGCGCGGTCCTCCGCCGGGATGTGGCGGAAGAGCGCCAGGATGAGGCCCCAGGTCAGCTCCGCCGTCGGATAGGGCAGCATCTCCGTGCCCACGACCTGCACGCGATGATCGCTGGCGGCGGCGAGATCGATCGCGGCGTTGCGCATGCCGGCGGTGACGAGCAGCCGCAGATTCGGCAGCTTCTCGAAAAGCGGGCGCGGGAAGGGGGTCCGCTCGCGCATCGCCACGACCGCCTCGAACGCATGGAGGCGCCGCGCCACCGCGTCGATCCCGTCGAGATGATCGGCAAAGGCCTCGATCGTTGCTTCGGGATGGAGGCTCCGCCACTCCGCCATGGCGAGCGCGACACGCTGGTAGTCGTCGAGAATGGCCACTCGGATCATTGCGGCTCCTCCCTGTTTGCCGTTGTCAGTTCTCAGGTCTCAGTCGTCAGCACCCTCGCTGCCCCCAACTGATAACTGAAAACTGATGGCTGACAACTGAAGACGTTGACAGGCTGCCCGGCAGCGGCTCCTATCCCGCGGTCGAGGTGAGGAAGCCATGGCAGAGATGAGTTGCGAGGCGATTCCGGGGTTCTTTGCCGCGGCAGAGCTGGTCGGCGGTCTCTTCTATTTCAACGATCCCGGCAGCACAGGGCTGCTTTCCGGCGCCGTGTTCGGTCGGCTCGTCGGCAACTCCGCCGCGCGAGCGGCGGCGGTTCCGGTCTGAGCGGCGCCTCCGGGAGCGCGGACTTCTCATGGCGCCACTCTCGCCG
>DASQSR010000317.1:0-8041 GCA_035642295.1 Allostellaceae bacterium
TCGGGAAGGTGGGGGCGGGCAGATTTGCCCGGCTGCCGATACTATATGGAGGGAGCCTCCGCTTTGCAAGAGGGGAGGAGGGAGGGGACGTGATGGGCGTCCGGTCGACGTCGACGGAGACGGTGCCTAAGCTGCGCGCCGATGCGGCCCGCAACCGCGAGCGCGTGCTGGCGGCAGCGAAGGCGGTGTTCAGCGCCGGCGGGCCCGGCGCCAGCCTCGAGGCGGTGGCCAAGCGCGCCGGCGTCGGCATCGGCACCCTTTACCGCCATTTCCCGACACGCGAGGCGCTGTTCGAGGCGGTCTATCGCCGCGAGGTGGAGCAGCTTGCCGATCTCGCGGAGGAATTGCGCAACGCGCCCGCGCCGATCGAGGCGCTGCGGCGGTGGCTGCGCTCGAATGTCGAGTTCGTCGCCACGAAGAAAGGGATGTCGGCGGCGCTGGCGCTGGCGGTGCACGGCTCGTCCGAACTCTCTGCCTATACCTTCGAACGCCTGACGAAGGCGGTCGGCGTGCTGCTCGATCGTGCCGCGGCGGCGGGCGAAATCCGCGCCGATATCGGCCCCGAGGACCTGCTGCGCACCCTGGTCGGCATGTGCTACTTGCACGATCAGCCCGGCTGGCAGGCGAGCGTCCTGCGCATGGTCGACGTCTTTGTCGACGGGCTCCGGGTGCGGCCGCGCGCCCGCGGCGCCGGGAGGGCGACGCAAGGGAGCCGTCGGCGCGGCCCGCGCTGAGCCTGCCGTCGGGTGATTACCGGCGCCTCGATTTCCGCCGGCGCCTCGCGGGCTTGAAGATCTGCGACAGCGGCCGCTTCTGGCGCGCGGCGCCGCTGCCTTCCGCATCGAGCGACGCTGCGGCGCGCCGTCGCCCGCTCCCGCGGATCGGGGCGGGCATCGTGCTGGCGAACTCGCGGGAAAGCCGGGTCAGCAGCGTCTGAATTTCGGGATGCTCCTCCAGCGTCCAGCCCTCGAGCAGCGCGACCAGCGTTTCGTGCCGCGCCGCCCGCAAGCGTTCGAGCACGGCCGTGCCATGATCCGACAAGCCGATCCTGCCTTCGCCATCGGCCGCGACCAGCAAACTCTGCTGCAACTGTGCGAGGGGCGCGGCGAGCCGCCCCGGCCGCACGCGCAGCTCGCGTGCGATCCGCGCCGGCGGCAGCGGCGGCCGCTCGCCCAACCGCGCCAGGAGCCAGCCCTCCGGGGGCGTCAGCGCGACGCCGGCGCGCTCGGCCAGCCGCTCATAAACCAGCCAGCGATTCTCGCGCCGCGCCAGCTGGCTGACGATGCGCTCAAGCTCGCGCAGCGAGTTGGCCGGGCGCGGCGCGGCGAAGCTCTCGCCGAGACCGGCCGCCGCCGCGGTCTTGCGCAGCGGGATCTCGCGCAGAAACCAGCTCAGCGCGAAGGCGAGCAGCGTGATCGCCGCCGCCGTCTCGAACACAGGACGAAGCGCCGCGGCGACGGCGACGGCATAGACGCCGCGCAGCTCGGCCGGGAGCGCGGCGAGCGCCGCGGCACTGGCGGCTCCGGGCATCCCGGTCTCCGTCGGAACGGTGCCGGCCAGCGCGCGCGTGAAGCCGTGGGCGAAGATCGCGCCGAACAGCGCCACGCCCATGGTCCCGCCGATCGAGCGGAACAAGGTCGCGGCGGAGGTGGCGACGCCAAGACCCTGGTACTCGACGGCGTTCTGCACCGCCACCACCAGCACCTGCATGACCAGGCCGAGCCCCAGCCCGAGCACCAGCATGTCGGCGCAGGCCGCTGCGACGCTGCTCTCGACAGTGAGCTGTGAGAGCAGGACGAGCCCGAGCGCGGCGAGCGCGTTGCCCACGATGGGGAAGGGCTTGTAGCGTCCGATCCGGCTGATGAGCTGGCCGCTGGCGATGGCCGTCAGCAGCACGCCGCCCATCATCGGCGTCAGCAGCAGCCCGGCCATCGAGGGGCTTTGGCCTTTCGCGACCTGGAGATAGAACGGCAGGAAGGTCACGGCGCCGAAGAGGCCCAGCCCGACGACGAAGCCGATGGCGCTCGCCACGGCGAACACGGGAACGCGAAACAGGCCGGGCGGCAGGATCGGCTCGCGCGCACGGCTCTCGACCAGCACGAAGAGACCGGAGAAGAGGACCGCGGCGGCGGCAAGGCCGAGGCTTTCGGGCGAGTTCCAGGCGAAGCTCATGCCGCCGAAGCTGGCGTCGACGATCAGCGAGGCGAGCGCCAGGGTGAGGAGGCCGGCGCCGAGATAGTCGATCCTATGCTCGCGCGGCGCCGCCGTGGCGCGGAACGCGACGGCAATGACGCCCAGCGCGACGAGGCCGATCGGCAGGTTGACATAGAAGATCCAGCGCCAGGACAGGTGATCGACGAAGAAGCCGCCGATCAGCGGCCCGATGATGGTGGCAACGCCGAACACCGCGCCGAAGATGCCCTGATAGCGACCGCGCTCGCGCGGCGCGACGATGTCGCCGATCACCGCCATCGCCGTGATGGTCATCCCGCCGCCGCCCAGGCCCTGGAGCGCGCGAAAGCCGATGAGCTCGGAGAGGTCTCGGCTGAGGCCGCACAGCGCCGATCCCACGAGGAACAGCGCCGTGGCCGACTGCAGGATGATCTTGCGCCCGTAGAGGTCGCCGAGCTTGCCGTAGAGCGGCGCCGCGACGGTCGTCGCCAGCAGATAGGCGGTGACGACCCAGGACAGGCGCTCGAGCTCGCCGAGATCGGCGACGATGGTCGGCAGCGCCGTGTCGACGATCGTCTGGTCGAGCGACGCCAGCAGCACGACGAGCATCAGCGCGGCGAAAATGAGGCGCACGCGCTCGGCGGATGACGGCAGCACCAGGAGCTCGGTCATGGCAGCCTCGCTCGCGGAAGACTGGATTTCCTTGCAGGGTCGGTGCCCTGCCGCGGTGCCGGCGTCGCGCCTAGCGCTCCGCTGCCTGGCGCGGGTGCTGCCGGGCGGCGACGTAGTCCTCGACGATGGCATTGAGCTCGTCGAGCTGGCCGGCGAAGAAATGATCGGCGCCGGCGATGACGCGATAGGCGATCTCGATGTCGCGCTGGTGCATCAGCTTCTGCACCAGCTTCTGCACCGGTTCCGGCGGCACCAGCTGGTCGCGGTCGCCAAGGACGATGAGGCCGGAAGCGGGGCAGGGGGCGAGGAAGCTGAAATCGAAGAGATTGGCCGGCGGCGCCACGGCGATGAAGCCGTCGATCTCCGGCCGGCGCATGAGCAGCTGCATGCTGATCCAGGCGCCGAAGGAGAAGCCGCCGATCCAGCAGGCCGAGGCGTTGGGGTTGTAGGTCTGCAGCCAGTCAAGAGCCGCGGCGGCGTCGGAAAGCTCGCCTTCGCCGCGGTCGAAAGTCCCCTGGCTGCGGCCGACGCCGCGGAAGTTGAAGCGCAGCGCCGAAAAACCGCGCCGCACGAAGGCGTGGTAAAGGGTGTAGACCACCTTGTTGTTCATCGTCCCGCCATGTTGCGGGTGCGGATGCAGGAGGAGTGCAACCGGCGCGTTGTTCTCCTTAGAGTGGTGGTAACGGCCTTCGAGCCGGCCTTCCGGCCCGTTGATGATGACGTCAGGCATCGCTGCGGGCTCCCGTCGGCGGTCCCGCCGCCATATCCCAGTAAATCACTCGGTTTCCCCCTGCTGAAGCGCCTCGCATTCTTGGGCTAATCTTGACGGAATTGCTGGGTCAACGTATATCGCCGGTATCGCAGACTGTCGTCCGAGGAGTGCTTCACCGGCGGCGCGACGGAAGGGCGATGGCGATGGTTTCTATATAGCACAGCGGGCTCCATGGTTTTTAAAAACCTACGCGAAGAAATCGCGACCATCCTCGAGCACGATCCGGCAGCGCGCTCCACGCTGGAAGTGGTGCTGTGCTATCCGGGTTTCCATGCCCTGCTGTTCTATTGGCTGGCGCATTGGCTCTGGACCCGGGGCTGGCTGGTGCTGGCGCGCTTCATCTCCAATGTCGGGCGGACGCTGACCGGCATCGAGATTCATCCCGGCGCCAGGATCGGCCGGCGCCTCTTCATCGATCATGGCATGGGCGTCGTCATCGGCGAGACGGCGGAGATCGGCGACGACGTGACGCTCTATCACGGCGTGACCTTGGGCGGCACCAAGCTCCACCGCGGCAAGCGCCATCCGACGATCGAGGACGGCGTCATCGTCAGCGCCGGCGCCAAGGTGCTGGGCGGCTTCACCGTCGGCAAAGGGGCGCGCATCGGCCCCAATGCCGTGGTGCGCAGCGAGGTGCCTCCGGGCGCCCGCGTCGTCGCGCCGCGCTCCACCATGGTGACGCGCGACGCCAAGGCGGGGGTGAAGCCGGAGCCATCGCCACAGGAATTCGTCCCCTACGGCATGCCCGGCGACGACATTCCCGATCCCGTCGCGCGCGCCTTGAATGGCTTCGTCGACGAGGTACAGGCGCTGCGTGTGCGCGTCGCCCAGCTCGAAGCCGAGCTCGAGGGCGGGCGGCCGGAGCCGGTGCTGCGGACCGGCACCGGGCCGACGCTGGTGCGCGGCGAGGAGGAGTAGACAATGCGGCTCAGCACCAAGGGGCGCTACGCCGTGATGGCCATGGTCGATCTCGCCAAGCACAGCGAGGGACGGCCGATCGCGCTCGCCGAGATCGCCGAGCGGCAGGAGATCTCGCTCTCCTACCTGGAGCAGCTCTTTGCGCGGCTGCGCATTGCCGGGCTGGTGAAGAGCGTGCGCGGTCCCGGCGGCGGCTATCTCCTCGGCCATCCGGCGGAGGAGACGCGCATCTCCGACATCATTCTCGCCGTCGACGAGCCGATCCGCGCGACGCGCTGCTCGCCCGGCGCTCCCGTCGGCTGCCGCGGCAGCAAGAGCCGATGCCTGACGCACGATCTCTGGGAAGAGCTCGGCAACCAGATCCATCTCTATCTCAGCTCCGTGACGCTCGCCGATGTCGTGGCGCAGCGCGTCCTCGGCCGCAGCGGCGCGCTCTACTGCGAGCAGCGCTCCACGTCGTTCGCGGCGCAGTAACCCCTCGCGATGCCACGCGCCGCTTATCTCGACTGGAACGCGACCGCGCCGGTGCGGCCGGAAGTCGCCGCGGCGATGGCCGAGGCGCTGGCGCGCTGCGGCAATCCTTCTTCGGTGCATCGCTTCGGCCGCGCCGCGCGCCAGGCGCTGGAGGCGGCGCGCGCCGAGGTGGCCGCGCTCATCGGCGCGGCGCCGGGCGAGATCGTCTTCACCAGCGGCGGCACCGAGGCCAACCAGCTGGCGCTGCGCGGCCTCAAGGGGCGCCGGCTGCTCGTTTCCGCGCTGGAGCATGATTCGGTGCGCCAGGTGGCGCCCGAGGCGGAGCCGATCCCGGCGACGCCGACGGGCGTCGTCGATCTGGCCGCGCTCGAGCGGATGCTCGCCGGCGGCGCGGCGGTGGTGTCGTTGATGCTCGCCAACAACGAGACCGGCGCGATCCAGCCGGTCGCGGACGCGGCGCGGCTCGCCCATGCCCATGGCGCGCTGCTGCATTGCGACGCGGTGCAGGCCGCCGGCAAGATCCCGGTCGCGATCGGCGCGCTGGGTGCCGATCTCCTCAGCCTTTCGGCCCACAAGCTTGGCGGCCCGCAAGGGGTCGGCGCGCTGGCGGTCCGTGATGCCGTGCCGCTCGCGGCGCGGCAGACCGGCGGCGGGCAGGAGCGGGGGCGCCGCGCCGGCACCGAGAACCTGCCGGGCATCGTCGGCTTCGGCCTCGCCTGCCGCATTGCCGCGGAGCGGCTCGAAGAGGGCGCCGGCGTCGAGCGGCTTCGCGATCTCGCGGAGCGGCGGCTTGCCGCGCTTGCGCCCGAGGCGCCGATCTACGCCAGGGAGGTGCCGCGGCTGCCCAACACGCTGTCGATCGGCATGCCCAACGTTCCCGCCTCGACCCAGGTGATGGCGCTCGACCTCGCCGGCGTCATGGTGAGCGCCGGCGCCGCCTGCTCGTCGGGAAAGCTGCGGCGCAGCGCGGTGCTCGACGCCATGGGCGTCCCGCCCGAAGCGGCGGAGAGCGCCATCCGCATCAGCCTCGGCTGGAGCACGGTGGAAGCCGATATCGACCAGCTCGTCGATGCCTGGGGCGCGCTTTATGTGCGCCTTCGCGCGCGGAGCGCCGCATGACCGCGTCGATGGCCCGCCAGCAGCCGCGGCCCAACACGCCGCCGATCTATCTCGACTACCAGTCGACGACGCCGGTCGATCGGCGCGTGCTGGCCGAGATGCTGCCCTGGTTCACCGAGAAGTTCGGCAATCCGCATTCGGTGACGCACGCCTATGGGCGCGAGGCGGAAGCGGCGGTGGAAGAGGCGCGTGCCCAGGTGGCGGCGCTGATCGGCGCCGAGCCGCGCGAGATCATCTTCACCTCGGGCGCGACCGAATCCAACAATCTCGCGATCAAGGGCGCGGCGCGCTTCCATCGCGCCCAGGGCCGGGACCACGTCGTGACCGTCGCGACCGAGCACAAATGCGTGCTCGAAAGCGCGCGGGCGATGGCGCGCGAAGGCTGCCGGGTGACGGTGCTGCCGGTCGATGCCAAGGGCTTCGTCGATCTCGCGCGGCTGGCGGCGGCGATCGACGAGCGCACGGCGATCGTCTCGGTGATGGCGGCCAACAACGAGATCGGCGTGCTGCAGCCTGTGGCCGAGATCGGCGCCCTCTGCCGCGCGCGCGGCGCGCTGTTCCACTCCGATGCGGCGCAGGCGGTCGGCAAGGTGCCGGTCGATGTCGAGGCGATGCAGATCGATCTCATGTCGATCTCCGGCCACAAGGTCTACGGGCCCAAGGGGATCGGCGCGCTCTATGTGCGCCGCCGCCCGCGCGCCCGGATCGAGCCGCTGGTCGATGGCGGCGCGCAGGAGCGGGGCTTGCGCTCGGGCACGCTGCCGACGCCGCTCTGCATCGGCCTGGGCGCGGCGGCGCGCCTGGCGCGCGAGGAAATGGCGGATGAGGCGGCGCGCCTCCTGGCGCTGCGCTGGCGCTTTCTCAGCGGCCTCAAGACGCGGCTGCCGGAGGTGCAGCTCAACGGCGATGCCGAGCGCCGGCTGCCCGGCAATCTCAATCTGAGCTTTCCCGGGGTCCCGGCGCTGGCGCTGATGGAAGCCTGCCCGGGGCTCGCGCTCTCCACCGGCTCGGCCTGCACGGCGGCCGCTGTCGAGCCTTCCTATGTGCTCCGGGCGCTGGGCCTCGAGGAAGCGCTGGCGGGCGCCGCGCTGCGCATCGGGCTCGGGCGCTATACTACGGAGGCCGAAGTCGATTTCGCCGTCGACGCGCTCGCCGCGGCGGCCCGGCGGCTGGCCCGGGGCGACAGGGTGACAGGCGGCGGCGGGGCCCCCACATAAGGGTCGCGGCGGTTGCCCGGCCCGGCCGGGCAGTGTATGGAGCAAGGCGAGGAGCAAAGGGCGATGGCCTTGAGGCAGGCGATGACGGTGACGGACGCGGCGGCGGAGCGCATCCAGGGGCTGCTGGCCAAGCGCGGCAAGCCGTCGGTCGGCATTCGCGTTGGCGTGCGCAGCCGCGGCTGCTCGGGCCTCACCTATACGCTCGAATACGCCGACGAGAAGGGCAAGTTCGACGAAGTCGTGGAGGCCAAGGGCGTCACCATCCTGATCGACCCCAAGGCGACGATGTTCATCATCGGCACCGAGATGGACTACGTCGAGGACAAGCTGCAATCCGGCTTCACCTTCCGCAATCCCAACGAGAAGGGGCGCTGCGGCTGCGGCGAGTCCTTCCACGTCTGAGCGATGAAGCTGTTTCAGATCGAAGAGCCCGACGGCTCGCCGCCTGCGGATGCGCCCGGCATCGCCGTCGGCATCGAGCTGTCGGCGCAGAAGGGCGCGGCGGTCGCGGTCGCGGTTGGCGGCAATGCCGAGCTGCTGCCCGGCGCCGACGGCGAAAGGCGCCTCGCGGCAGCGGCGCTTGGCGATGAGGCGGCGCTGACGGCGCTGCTGATGCGGCTGCGCGAGCGCGCGGAAAAGGCGCTGGCGCGGCCGGTGACGCACGCGGTGGTCGCGCTGGCGCCGGATGCGGCCGAGG
>DASQSR010000318.1:0-2273 GCA_035642295.1 Allostellaceae bacterium
GCGGTCATCGCCGCGCGACGCGCGCGCGTTCCGGTCGTGCTCGACGGGTACGCCGCGACCGCGGCCGCCGCCGTGCTCGTTGCAATGGATCCGCGCGCGCTCGATCATTGCCTCGTCGCGCACCGCTCGGCCGAGCCCGGCCATGCGCGCCTGCTCGAACGGCTCGGCAAGGCGCCGCTGCTCGATCTCGGCATGCGCCTCGGCGAGGCCTCGGGCGCGACGCTGGCGATTGCGGTGATCAAGGCGGCGCTCGCCTGCCACACCGGCATGGCGACCTTCGCCGAGGCCGGCGTCAGCGGCAAGGAAGGGTAGGAAAACCGCGCGGGAGGATGAGCCATGGACAAGATCGTCGACTATTACTTCACCCCGGTCTCGCCCTGGACCTATTTCGGCCATGAGCGCCTCGGCGCGATCGCCGCCAAGCATCACGCCCAGATCCGGTGCAAGCCGGTCGACATCGGCAAAGTGTTCCAAGTCTCCGGCGGCCTGCCGCTCGGCCAGCGGGCGAAGCAGCGCCAAGCCTATCGGCTCTTCGAGCTGCGGCGCTGGCGCGATGCCCTGCAAGTGCCGCTCAACCTCCATCCGAAATTCTTCCCGGCGCCGAGCGATCTCGCCTGCCGGGTCATTCTCTCGGCGCCGGAGCCGGAGCAATTCCGCCTCTCCGGCGCGCTGCTGCGCGCGGTCTGGACCGAGGATCGCAATATCGGCGATGCCGACACGCTGCGCGCGATCTGCGGCGAGAACGGCCTCGACGGCGCGCGCCTCCTCGCCGAGGCGCAAGGCGAGGCGAGCACCGCGCGCTTTGCCGCGCTCACCGCCGAAGCCATCGAGCGGCAGGTCTTCGGCGCGCCGACCTACATCTTCCGCGACGAGCCCTTCTGGGGCCAGGATCGCCTCGATTTCGTCGAGCGCGCACTGGCGAAAAGCTAGCGGCAGGAGCGCGACATGACGTTGTCGGTCGATCTCTTCTGGTCGTTCCGCAGCCCCTACAGCTATCTGGCGCTGCCGAAGACGATGCAGCTCGTCGCCGAATATGATCTCGCGGTCAATGCACGGCCGGTCTATCCGCTGGCGGTGCGCGTCCCCGATTTCTTCAAGCGCACCGATCCGCGCTTTGCCCGCTATGTCGCGATCGACAGCCGCCGCGTCGCCGAGCGCGAAGGCATTCCCTTCCGCTTCCCGCGCCCGGACCCGATCGTGCAGAACATGAGCACGCTCGAGGTCGCCGCCGAGCAGCCCTATATCCATCGCCTGACGCGGCTCGGCGCCGCGGCGCAGCTCGAGGGACGCGCCTTGCCGTTCCTCTACGAAGTGAGCCGCGTGCTGTGGGACGGGACCGCCCCGCGCTGGAACGAAGGCGATCATCTCGCCAAGGCGGCGGCGCGTGCCGGCTGCGATCTCGCCGCGCTCGACGCTGCGATTGTCGCCGACCCGGCGCGGTTCGACACCGTCATTGCCGCGAACGAGCGCGACCATGCCGCGGCGGGTCATTGGGGCGTGCCGACCTTCGTCTTCGCGGGCGAGCCGTTCTTCGGCCAGGACCGGATCGATCTTCTGCTCTGGCTAATGGAGCAGAAGGGGCTGAAGCGGCGGTGAGCGCGGAGACGGCGGTTAGATTTTGATATCACACCTTTTTCGGGCTGCGCGCGTGCGCCGCGGGCGGCTCCCCCGGGGAGCAAAGTGATTCACTGGTGCGCAACAATGACTCATTTTTGCGGGGTGAGTCGCTGACTCACGGGAGGGCTGTCAGCGATCAGCTGTCCGCGCGATGCGGATGCGTCGAGCATGAAGGCTCCCCCCACCCTACCCTCCCCCTCAAGGGGGGAGGGCATGCTCGTTGAGGGTTCACGATGTCAAAGAGCGGTCGGAACGAGGCTAGCACAGCACCCCTCAGCGGCCTTGGCCTTTCGCCGCTTCTTTCGCCGCCATGCGCGCCTTCAGCTGCTCGGGCGTGAGGCGGACGATGTCTTCGTTCTGATGCGCGTAGAGATCGTAGGGCGTGGTATCGAGCGCCGCGAGAGCGAGGCGGCCTGAGAGCACTTCCTCCTTCCACGCCTGATGCTCCGCCTCGCGGGCGTGGAATTCGGGCATGACCTCGGCGGCGAAGAGTTCGAGGCTGGCGCAGATGTCCTCGTGGCTGGTGCGGCCCGCCTGGTTCAGCAGGATCACCTGATCGACATGCGCCGCTTCGAACTGGCGCAGCCGCTCGCGCAAGGTCGCGGGCGAGCCGATGAGGCCGCTCTTCAGCGCCGCCTGCGCCTTCTCGGTGCCGC
>DASQSR010000319.1:0-5525 GCA_035642295.1 Allostellaceae bacterium
GCCGGCGCCTGGCCGGCGAGCGCAAGGCCAAGCCAGAGCGCGAGCACCACCGGCACCAGCGCCAGGCCGCCGCCGCGAGGCACCGGCACCTGATGCGCCGAGCGGTGGCCCGGCCGGTCGAGAATGGCGCGCGCCTCGAGCCAGCGCAGCACGCGCGGGGTCAAGGCGAAGGTGGCGATGAACGCCGCGAGCGCCGTTGCCAAAGCCAGTCCCGTCATCCTCGTGCCGCGCCTCGATTCACCGCGCGTCTTAGGCCGCCGCGGCCACCGGGGCAACAGAGGAGAACATGAGCTTGCCTACCGCATGCGGGCTCAGCATCATGCCGCCATGCCCTACGATCCCGAGCGCAGCTTCGGCTTTCTGCTCCATGACATTGCGCGGCTGATGCGCAAGCGCTTCGACCAGCGCGCACGGGCACTGGGCCTGAGCCGATCGCAATGGCAGGTGCTGGCTCATCTCTCGCGCCACGAGGGCATCAACCAGAGCGGCCTCGCCGAGATCCTGGAGATCGAGAACATCACCTTGGGCCGCCTCATCGAGCGCATGGAGGAAGCGGGCTGGGTCGAGCGCCGGCCTGACCGCAACGACCGCCGCGCGCGCCTCCTTTACACCACGCAAAAAGTGGCGCCGGTCATGGAGCGCATGCGGGCGCTGGCGGAAGAGACGCGCGACGAGGCACTGGCGGGTCTCTCCGCCGCCGAGCGCGAGGCGTTGTTCGACCGCCTGCGTCACGTGCGCGCCAACCTCTCCGAGCGCGGCGCGCCGGCAAAGGAGACCGGCGATGACGCCGCCGATTAGCCGGAGCTAACGCACCCGCGTCGGCGGCAACCGCGTCACGATGGGAGGGGCCGTGGTCCCGTTGGGGAAGGCGGCGAGGCCCCACTATCTTTGTCCGGGCTCGGCGCTGGCGGATCCGCAGGGCGTTGGAGCTTCAACTGGTGGAGCCGGGCGGCACTGTCGTCGACGCAGTCGACGATCCGCTGCTGGAGCGCATCGAGCGCCGGCTCGAAGACGACCCAGCCTTCGCCATGGGCGCGGGCGAAGCGGGCGAGCTCGACATAGGCCGCCATCTCGTCGCGGCAGAACGGGATCGGCGGCAGGGCCGCCTCGTCCGCATCGGCGGGTCGGCTGGGCTCATTGGTTGTGCTGCAAGCGCAGAGAAGCACGAGCAGCGGCAGAGCGAATCCGGAGCGCATGCTACTATGAACGCCGGTCGGTTGATTCAGAGCCCAGCCGCCGACTAGGAATTATCGACCCCAGAGCGACGAGGAGCACGCCCGTGGCGCTCGATCCGGAGACCCTCCGACAATTTCTCGCCACGCTCGAGCGCTTCGTGCGCGAGCAGCTCGAGCCGGCGGAAGACACGGTCGCCGAGACCGACCGCGTGCCGCCGGCGCTGGTGGACGAGATGCGGCGGCTCGGGCTGTTCGGCATGACCATCCCCGAGGCCTATGGCGGCCTCGGGCTCGACATGAGCGAAGAGGTGCAGGTCCTGTTCGAGCTGTGCCGCACCTCGCCGGCCTTCCGCTCCGTGCACGGCACCAACAACGGCATCGGCAGCCAGGGCATCGTTCTCGACGGCACCGAGGAGCAGAAGCGCAAATACCTGCCGCGCCTCGCCTCGGGCGAGATCATCGCCTCCTTCGCGCTCACCGAGCCCGAAGCCGGCTCGGATGCGGCCAGCCTCAAGACCAGCGCGCGCCGTGCGGGGAATGGCTGGGTGCTGAACGGAACCAAGCGCTTCATCACCAATGCGCCCGAAGCCTCGCTCTTCACCGTGATGGCGCGCACCAACCCCGAGGAGAAAGGCGCGGCCGGGATTTCCGCTTTTCTGGTCGAGGCGCCCAATCCCGGCCTCAAGCTCGGCAAGCTCGACCGCAAGATGGGCCAGCGTGGCGCGCATACCTCGGATGTGATCTTCGAGGATTGCGTCGTGCCTGCCGACGCGCTCCTCGGCAGCAAGGAAGGGCAGGGCTTCAAGACGGCGATGAAGGTGCTGGATCGCGGGCGGCTCCATATCGCCGCCGTGGCGGTCGGCGTCGCCGAGCGGCTCATCCGCGACATGCTGCGCTACGCCAAGCAGCGGGTGCAGTTCGGGCGCCCCATCGGCGAGTTCCAGCTGGTCCAGGCGATGCTTGCGGACAGCCGCGCCGAGGCCTATGCGGCGCGCGCCATGGTGCTCGACGCGGCGCGGCGGCGCGATGCCGGCGAGAATGTCTCGACCGAAGCGTCGTGCTGCAAGTACTTCGCGACCGAGATGGTGGGCCGGGTCGCCGACCGCGCGGTGCAGGTGCATGGCGGATCGGGCTATGTCGCCGATTTTGCCGTCGAGCGGTTCTATCGCGACGTGCGGCTCTTCCGCCTCTATGAGGGGACGAGCCAGATCCAGCAGCTCGTCATTGCCCGGAACATGCTCCGCGACAGCGACAGCCCAGGCTGAGGCGGGAGCGAGACGGGCGCCGCGCTGTGGCAAGCCGGCCACACTCGGCGGAGAAATATCGGCGCGACGTTTTATGCACGCAGCCGCGGCTCGAGACGCGGTAGAGGATTCTCCGGCTATCCGCTGGGAGGCGGTGATGGAAGGACTGAGCGTCTATCGCGAGCTGGCGCTGCGCTACCGGGCGCTGGCGGAGCACGGAACCGAGGGGGAGCTGCGGGCCGAGCTCAAGCGCCTCTCCGCCGAGCTGGCGGCCAGGGCGGTGCAGGCGGAGATCGTGGCGATGCGGGACGGCGCGGCCGCGCCGACGGTGAAGCGGGAGCCCGGCCGCTGGACCCGATGGCGCTGGAATTGGCTGGGCCGCTGGCGCGGGCGATTCGGCTACGCGGCCGGCGTCTAGGAGCCCCGATCGGCGGACCGAGGGCGGCCGAAGCGCGCCGTTGCACCCCCGCGACGGATGTGAGAAATCCAGGTTATTGATCGGCATTGCCGACGACCCAGACGGCAAGATCGGCGCCGTACGGGCTGCGGCAGAGCGTCACTTGCCCGATATGGGTCTCATCGTTCTTGGCGACGGTCTGCCGAACGTCGCGGCAGATCCGGCCGCGCACGGCGCGGAATACGTCGTCCACGGCGACGACGTTGCCGGCGGCGGTGCGCGCGCCGGTCGGGTCGGCGGCGGTCCAGATGATGGGCTCCAGGGTGAAGCCGGTAGCGGCGCGCTGGCTCGCCTCGGCGAGCTGGCGCCGCTCGACCGCGGTCAGCCAGGGCCGGAGCGATGGGGCGACGACGTCGTCGACGGCGCTGTTCGGCACCAGCAGCGGTGCGGGACCGGCGATCAGCTCGCCGGAAGGGCCACCACGCACCACCGCGACCGGCGGCGGCGATTGGTCGAAGAGGAGGCCGGCCTGGGGCAGCGGCCCGAGCTTCACGGGGGGTTGCCCGCCTTCGCAGGCCGCGAGCGCCAACGAGGCGATCAGCGCCAGCAGGACCGCGCCGCTTCGGCTATGATGGCGGCGATGAGGCTCGGTCCCTGGCTCCTGTCGGCGGCGCTGGCGCTGCTCCCCGCGGCGGCTTTTGCGCAATTCTACGATCTCGACGGGGCCTATCGCTGCCTGACGACACCGAACGCCGCCTGCGAGAAGGAGCTCAAGGAGCAGCCGCGGCCGGCGCCGCCGGTCAAGGAGCCGAGCCTGGAGCAGATCATCGCCAAGGTCCGCGACCGGACGGCCGGGCCGCACGAGATCGCCATTCTCGAGCAGCGCACCGCCGCCAACGACCCGCGCGCCGTCGAGGTGCTCGCCTGGTGCAAGCTCAATGGCATCGGCACGTCGGAAGACGCGCTGGGCGCCTTCTGGCTTTACCGGCAGGCCGCGACGCTCGGCGTCGCCAATGCCCGCAAGAACCAAATCGCCATTTACGAGACGCGGCTCACGCCCGAGCAGCGCGAACAGGTGCTGATGCGCGAGAACACGCAATGATCTGGTCCAGGCCAAGGCGCCTCTCCGGCAGGGAGCGAGGCGGTCAGTCTGCCAGCGACAGCTAAACGGGTTCTTAACCCTGGCCGGCGAGCGTGAGCCGCAATCCGGGCCTCGCAGCACTGTCGCGGCCGGGATTGGCTGAAGCGGCGATGGCGAACGACATGCCGAAGCGCTCGATGCAGCCGAGGCCTTCGGCTCCCGCCGCAAGCCTGCAGCTGCTCTGCCTGTGCCTCAGCGCGTCCCGGACGGCGGACGCGCAGGAGCAACTGCGCGGCCTGCTGCGGGAGGGGCCCGATTGGGTCGCCCTCGCCGCCGTCGCCAATGAGCACCTGGTGGCGCCCGCCTTGTGGACGGCGCTGGGGCGGAGCGGTCTGCTGCCCGAGCTGCCCGACGATTTCAGCGAGTATCTCGCGGCGATCCACCACGCCAACGCGATCCGCGCGGAGGCGATGCGGCGTCAGCTGCGCCGCGCCGCGTTGGCGCTCAATGCCGCCGGGATCGTCCCGGTGCTGCTCAAAGGCGGCGCGCGCCTCATCGAGAGAACCGCCGAGGGCGACGCGCGGATGATGGCGGATCTCGATCTTCTCGTCGAAGAGCGGCGCTGCGACGAAGCCGTCGCCGTCCTCTGCCGCAACGGCTACAGGGTGGTCGACGACGAGAGCGGCGGCCGCTTTCACGCGACGGCGCTGCGCCATGCCGGCGAGCCGGCTGCGATCGACGTCCACCGCCATGTCGGCCGGCAGCGTGACTTCATTCCGCTCGCCGACGCGCTGGCCGGTGCCGTGCTGCTCGCCGCCGGAGACTGCCGTGTCCTGGCCCTGGCGCCGACGCACCGCGTCATGCATGTCTTCTTCCATGCGCAGATCCACGATCGCGGGCAGGCGAGCCATGCGCTTCCCCTGCGCCAGCTGGAAGAGTTCGCCTGGATCGCCGAACGCCATGCGCCGGCGATCGACTGGGCCGCGATCGCCGTCGCCGTCGACCGTCTTCGCCTCCGTTCGGCCTGGGACGTCTGGCTCTACCTCGTCGGGCGATGTCTCGGCCAGGCGCCGGCGATGCCGCTGCGTCGGCGCCGGCGCGCGGCTCGGCATTATCGCCGCTGCCTCTTCCTGCTCGATCATCGCTGGCTGGGTGGTCCCTTGCGCGCCGCTCTTGCCGTGACCGAGCCGCTCTCCTACGCCAACATCGATTACCGATATGGCTGCGGCGCCAGCGCGCCGCGTCTCCTCCGTGCGCGGGCCGCGGAGATCCTTCGGCTTTGCCGCAAGTATGGCCGTCGCCTTCCGCAGCGGCTCCTCGCCGCTCTCAGAGAGGCGCATGAGCAAGCGCCCTAGACGAGCTCCCGCGACATCCGACAGCGAGCGCCTCGCGCCGGCGGCCGGCGTCAGGCTCCGCATCGTCGACGAGGAAGGCGTGCTGTTCGACGCGCGCCGCCGGACGATTTACTGCCTCAACACGGCGGCGACCTTGGTCTGGTGCCGGATCGAGAGCGGCGATGCCGATCTGCGCGCCCGCGACTGCGACGCCGCGACCCGCGCCATCATCGCGCAGTGGCAGGCCTTGGGGCTGCTGGCGGCGCCGGGCGGCGCGCCGCCTGCCGCGCTTGC
>DASQSR010000320.1:0-2260 GCA_035642295.1 Allostellaceae bacterium
CGTCGCGAGGATGCGCTCAACCTCGCCGCCGGGATCGACGACGGCGGCGCGCCTAGTCTTGCTGCACCAGACGAGAGAGCAGTTCTGCTGGAACGGCGTCACCGGAATGATGACGCCCTGGAGCGGTGCTGCGTCGATCACGGCATCCTGCGGCGGATGGGGCTCGCCCGGCGTTTTAGAGCGCGCTCACGCCAAGGGGAAGCGGGGCCGTTCTTCACGACGATCGTGCGACGCCAGGTGGCCCCCGCTTTCGCGAGGACGGCAATATGCGTTCAAGGCCTCAAGTGCTTTTCGAGTTGATCTCGCGCCAACCCATCACGCAAACGTGATGGCCGCGCGCCCTACCAGCCGACGGCGCGCAGGCCGAAGCGGTAGAGGCCGCTCAAAAAGCCGCTGGCGGCATGACGATCGTTCGCCGGCCGCGGCGCGACTTTCGCCACGGGCAACTCGCCGCCTTCGCGCGGCGCAGACTGGAACAGCGCCTCTGCCAGTGCGGTCGAGAGGCCGGGTGCCGATTGCGGCAGGGTGACGGCGGCGAGCGACGCCGGCCGGCCCAGGCCGAAGCTCGTATCCATTCGGATCTCCTGTATTTCTTCTTGCGGCACGAAATGCATGCCGATCACGAGGGAGAAATGTGCCTCACGGGCCCTTCGGACAATCCGCAGCAAGGCGAATAGACTGTTTGACGGTGCCGTCGAATGACAGTCTCGCTACGGATCATTGCCTACATATTCGCGGCTTTGGGCAGCATCGGCGTCACGCGCCCCAGGCACAGCCGCTCAACCAGAAAGTCGAGGAACGTGCGCACTTTGACCGGCAGGTGGCGCCCCGGCGGGTAGACCGCCTGCAGCACCACCTCGGTGGTGCGATAGTCGGGCAGCAGCCGCTGCAAATGCCCGACCGTCAAATCCTCGGTGACATTGATCATCGGCAGCAGGCAGATGCCGAGCCCGGAAAGCGCCGCGGCGCGCAAGCCTTCGATGCTGTTGCTGCGCAAACTACCGCGGACGGCGACATCGTGCTCGCCGTCGGGCCCGCTCAAATGCCAGCGGCCTTCGATGTGCGAGTTGATGTAGGTGAGGCAATTGTGCTCGGCGAGATCCTCCGGCCGCTCCGGCCGGCCGTGGCGCGCGAGGTACGCCGGCGACGCGCACAGGACCAGCCGGCCGATGCCGAGGCGGCGCGTCATCAGGCTCGAATCGGGCAGGGGGCCGCTGCGCAACGCCAGGTCGAAGCCCTCCTCCACCATATCGACCATGCGGTCGCTCATCACCAGCTCGAACGCCACCTCGGGATAGAGCGCGACATATTCGGTGATAAGCGGGGTCACCAAGCGCGCCAGCGAGACCGAGGTGTTGAGCCGGAGCGTGCCGCGCGGCGTCGATTGCTGGGCGCTGGCGAGGCCTTCGGCCTCTTCGATCTCGGCCAGGATGCGGCGCGTGCGCTCGTAGAAGGCGCGGCCGATCTCGGTGAGATTGACCTTGCGCGTGGTCCGGTTCAGGAGCTGCACGCCGAGCCGCTTCTCGAGCGACTGCACGTGACCGGTGACCACCGCGGGCGAGACGGAAAGCCGCTTTGCCGCCGCGGAAAAGCTGCCGCTGTCCACCACTTGGACGAAAGCCTGCAAGCTCATAATCCGGTCCATCACACAACCTCCGGCGGGCACGCGCCGCCCTTTAAGTAAGCACCGGGTAAACTTTGTCTAGCGGCAACGCTGCTGTGCAGCATTGCACCGGATGGGAGACTCGGCTGTGACGGCGCTCACTCTGCAAGGTATTGCTTGCGCCCACCGAGCATCCCCAGCCATGCGAGAATCGCTGGCCGGGTCTGCGCTCGCGGGTGCGGTGAACTGTCGGCCCTTCAGCCGCGCGGAACGAGGCCGAAGACCTGCGCCAGCAGCTCGTATGAACGCAGCCGGGCGGCGAACTCGTAGCAGATCGAGACGACGACGAACTCGCTGACGCCGTAGATCGCGCCCAGCGCGAGCAGCTGCTCCTTCACCTGCTCCGGCGTCCCCACCACCTGGCGGCGCCGGTTGAAAGCGAGGCGCAGCCGGTCCTCGCGAGTGAGCGGGTAGGCCTCGGCCTCTTCGATCGAGGGGAACGGGCCGAGCTCGCCGCGGTCGAGTCTGAGGCGCCAGAGATCGCGCGACAGCGCCAGACGCCGCGCCTCGGCCTCGCTGTCGGCGCAGAGCACGAAGACGCCGATGCTGCCCACCGGCGCCGCAAGCCAGGGCGACGGCCGGAAGAGCTCGCGATAA
>DASQSR010000321.1:0-3061 GCA_035642295.1 Allostellaceae bacterium
CCCCGCTTCGCTCGCCGCAGCGACGTCGCAGCCGGCGCCGGCCGTGTCCGCGGCGGCTCCGGCGCAGGCAAGCGACCACGCGACGCCGCCGAAGACCGATGCCGCGGCAGAGGTTTCGGCAAAGCCGCAGGCCACCGACCCGCAGCCTTCGGCGGCGGACGAGAACGCCACGCCCGAGACGCCGAAGACGTCCGCCGGCTTCGTCGTGCAGCTCGGCTCCTTCGCCAGCGAGGCGAACGCGCACAAGCTCGCCGATCAGCTCAATCACAAGGGCTATGATGTGGCGGTGGTGCATAACCGCGACCGCGCCGGGCGCGACTGGTTCGTCGTCCGCGCCGGCGGTTATGCCAGCGCCGACGAGGCGGCGGCGGCAGCGCGCCACATGCGCGAGGCGGAGCAGGTGCCGGCGATGGTGGTGCGCCTGCGCAAGCCGAGCCAGGCCTAGAGGCCTAACCTTCCGCCGCGGGCGACGGCGCGGGAGCGGAGGCTCGCCGCGCCCCTGGAGCCGCGGAGAAAGCTCTTGCAGGATGGCGTCCCTGGGCTCACATTGAGCCCACGGCTGGGGTGCCGGCGCTTTGCCGGCTGAGATCATACCCACGGAACCTGTCTGGGTAATACCAGCGAAGGGAGCCCGCCATCCGCCCCCCATCCCCTGTTTCCAGCGCGCGGCCGAGCGTCGCTATCATCGGCGGCGGCGTCATCGGCTTGGCGATCGGCTGGCGCCTTGCCGCTGCCGGCTGCCGCGTCGAGCTCTTCGAGCGCGGCGAGGCCGGCCATGGCGCGAGCTGGGCCGCGGCAGGCATGCTTGCCGCCGGGGTGGAGGCGGAGCCCGGCGAGGACGCGCTCTACGGGCTCAATCGGTCGAGCCAGGAGCTGTGGCCCGGCTTTGCCGCGGCGCTGGAAGCGGCGGCGGGCATGACCATCGGCTATCGCGACGAAGGCACGCTCGCCGTCGCGCTGACGCGCGATGACGTGGCGCAGCTCCGCTTCCATTTCGATTACCAGCGCGCGCTTGGCGTTTCGCTCGAGTGGCTGAGCGGCGCCGAAGCGCGCCGGCGCGAGCCGCATCTTCATCCCGGCCTTGCCGCCGCGGTGCTGAGCCCGCGCGACCATCAGGTCGACAACCGGCGCGTGGTGGTGGCGCTGCGCCGTGCCTTCATCGCCGCCGGCGGCGCGCTGCACGAGCACAGCGCCGTGACGGCCGTCGAGATCGCCGGCGGGCGGGTTGCGGCGCTCAGGCTGGGCGAGACGCGCCACGCCGCCGACATCGTCGTGCTCGCCGCCGGCGCCTGGTCGATGGAGATCGCGGGCCTGCCGCGCGCGGCGCAGCCGCCGGTGCGGCCGGTCAAGGGGCAGATGCTGGCGCTGCGGATGGATCCGGCGGCGCCGCTGCTGAGCCATGTCGTTTGGGCGCCGCGGGTCTATCTCGTGCCGCGCCGGGACGGCCGCCTCATTGTCGGCGCCACCGTCGAGGAGCGCGGCTTCGACAGCGCGCTGACGGCAGGCGGCGTCTTCGCGCTGCTCGAAGGCGCGTGGCGCGCGCTGCCCGGTGTCGAGGAGCTGGCGATCGACGAGATGTGGGTGGGATTCCGCCCGGGCTCGCGCGATGATGCGCCGGTGCTCGGGCCGAGCCCCGTCGAAGGCCTCGTTCTCGCCACCGGCCACCATCGCAACGGCATTCTGCTGACGCCGGCGACGGCCGATGCGGTCAGCCGTTTCATTCTCGAGGGCGAGCTGGACGACGCGATCCGTCCCTTTGCCGTCGATCGCTTTGCTGTCGCGCCGCAGAAGGAGGAGGCATGAGCGCGCGCATTCGCATCAATGGCCGCGACGAGCGGCTTGACGTCGCCACGGTCGCCGAGCTGCTGGCGGCGCGCGGCATCGCCGGCAGCCGCGGCGTCGCGGTGGCGGTGAACGGCGTCGTCGTCCCGGCGGGTGCCTGGCGCGAGCGCGCCCTCGCGGCCGGCGACGAGGTCGAAATCGTACGGCCGTTCGGCGGCGGGTGAGGGGACATGGCCGATAGCACCGTCATCGACGCGCTGACGATCGCCGATCGCCGCTTCGCCTCGCGCCTGCTGGTCGGCACCGCTGGATATCCGAACCAGCAGGTCATGCTCGACTCGCTGGCAGCGGCCGAGCCGGCGCTGGTCACCGTCGCCATCCGCCGCGTCAGCCTCGAGGCTTATGCCGAGAGCGTGGTCGATCTCGTCGGCGGACGCTACCCGCTGCTGCCCAACACCGCCGGCTGCGCCACCGTGCGCGATGCCGTGCTGACCGCCCAGCTGGCGCGCGAAGCGCTGCAGACGAGCTGGATCAAGCTCGAGCTGATCGGCGACCGCGAGACGCTTTATCCCGATGTCGAGCAGCTGCTGCGCGCCACCGACGAGCTGGTGAAGGACGGCTTCACCGTGTTGCCCTATTGCAACGACGATCCCGTCACCTGCCGCAAGCTCGCCGATCTCGGCGCTGCCGCGGTGATGCCGCTGGGCTCGCCGATCGGCACCGGGCTCGGCATCATCAATTCCTATGCCATCGAGCGGATCTGCGTCACGAGCCCGGTGCCGGTCATTCTCGATGCCGGCATCGGCACGGCTTCGGATGCGGCGCAGGCGATGGAGCTCGGCTGCGACGGCGTGCTCCTCAATACTGCCGTCGCCAAGGCGCATGATCCGCGGCGGATGGCAAAGGCGATGCGGCTCGCGGTCGAAGCCGGCCGCGAGGCCCGCCGCGCCGGGCGCATCCCGAAGCGCAGCCAGGCCGAGCCGTCGAGCCCGCAGCTCGGCCTCGTCGGCGGGTGACGCTGCCCGATCCGCCGATCCTGGTCATCACCGACCGGCGGCAGGCGCGCCGGCCGCTGGAAGAGATCGCCGAAGCGGTCTTCGCCGCGGGCGGTCGCTGGCTCAGCCTGCGCGAGAAGGATCTCGATGCCGCATCGCGCGCGACCCTGCTGACGCGTCTGGTCGCTCTCGGCCGGCGCACCGGTGCCATGGTCGGCGTCCATGAGGACGTGGCCGCCGCGCGTGCGGCCGGTGCCGCCGCCTTGCATCTTCCCGCCGGGGTG